>JAEUNV010000625.1 GCA_016790385.1 Zoogloea sp. | reverse complement strand
TATGCTGGCTGTAGGCCGTGATGCACCAGTTGAGCCCCCACTCCAGCATGGGCAGCGATTGGTCACGGGGAAGGGGGGTAAAGGGTTCGATGGCGTCAACGACGAAGCGGGCTTGTGGGCGCACCCATCGGCGAAGGCCATGTCCGGGCTGGATCGCCACATGGAAATCGACAAAGGCTGAGTCGTCGATCAGCGGGTGGTGGGCGTAAAGATGGGCCAGTTCGTCGGCAATCTCGGATACTCCGCTCTGCAGGCGGCAGTTGAACGGGCCCGCAGCCAGTCGAACGCCCTCTCCTCCAAGGCGAGCACGAAAATTCTCGTGGGAAAGCTCGCTGACTTTCAATGGGTGACGGCCCGGATCAGGCGGGCTTCAAGTAGGGCGTTGAGCGCGCTCCGGACCTGACCCTGGCATTCACCCGGATCGGCGTCCGGCTCTTCCTCCAGCACGACATGGATCAGTGCCGCTTCGGAAAGTGCGGTGCCGTCGTGGGAAAGCTGATCGAGGATGAAGCGGGTGACCGGGGCCAGCAGATGTGTTTCGCCGGCATGGGGGTCGAAACGAATCCAGCCCTCGTCGACTTCTTTCCAGAGTACGCTGGATTGCGTGTCGAGGAGGGCTTCGGAGGCGGCGTAGAGAATGCCGACGGCTGGCAAATGCAGGGGTTTGAAACTCAGGACAGTACGTAATCCAGGTATTGCTCGACTTTGAGGCGATCCCACGAGTCACCCGCGCTGGCGAGGTAAGCACCACCGATCACGCCCTGGTTCCACATGTTCTTCACCTTGTCGAGATCCAGGAAGCTGCCGGCTTCGGCGCTCAAGAAGGCTGCAACGATCTTGGCGTGAATGTCGTCGCTGCCCTTGGCCAGGGCCTGACCGAAAGTCGTCACGCTCGTGTCGATGGATGCATTGAAGTAAGGCGGGGCGAAGGGCCTGTCCTTTTGATCGGCGGTCGCGTTGGTGTTCCAGTGGCTGACGCCGTTCAGCTTGGGGGAGCAAGGCGTCGTTCCGTTGCGGCTGAGGTTGCCGGAGACGGAGAAGCCAGACGGCAGTTTGCAGTTGGCGGCCAGAACCGGGGTGCTCTTGAGTGCGAGCAGGGCGGGGGCACCCACCAGACCGGTTTGGATGAGTTTGCGGCGCTTGCTCTGGGCCGTGCTGGCATCGGCTTTGGCGGTGCCCTGCTCGGCAGAATTCTCAGGGTGTTCCAGATTCATCCTAAACCTCTTTGGACTTGCGCCGGACACGGCGCGCTTAAATGCAGTATAGACGGGCAGGGTTATTACAAGTATGACCTATGCCCGCTCTTGAATGATATTGACGAAGCAAGTCCTGTTCCAAAACCGGAAATCGTGATTACTGGGCTGATTTTAAAAGACAAATAAAAAGAATGAACAGTTCTTCAGGGAGGGGATTCCCGAGTATGTCAAAAATGTCGACACGGTGATGCGCTTATTGATCAGAGGCTGGCGATTCGACTGTTGGCGAGAGACAGTCTGGATGACAGGACTTCGAGGAAGCCCTTGTAGAAGTGCATCTGGCACAGGGCAGACGCCCGAAGCAAGGCGGGGGCGCGGATGGTGAGGATGCGCGTTTCTGAGCTGGCCTCGACCGAGGCCGTGCGGGCACCCCTTCCGGCGGCGAAGAGGGCCATCTCGCCGAAGCAGTCGCCGGCGCTGAGCACATTGAGGAGGTGGCCATTCTTGACGATGCGCAGTTCTCCCTCGATGACGAAGCAGAAATAGTTGCCCGGTTCGCCTTCCTTCATGACCAGGGTTCCGGGCTGGATGAGTTTCCACTCGGTGAAGCGGACGATCTCCCAGATCTCGATGTCGCTGAATTCACGGAAGAAGCGGAAGGCACGCAGGCGCTCGAACTTCTCGCTGTCCGGCGGTTCCTTGCGGTCCACAACGAGGCTGCGGCTGCGATAAGCCTGGGCAAGGTCGTGGGAGAACTCCATCCATGTGCCGTAGCGCTGGGAGATGTCCCGCCGCATGGCCCGGTCGACGACGGCATTGAGTTCGGCCGGGATTTCGGGCCGTATGCTGATGGGCGGGGGCGCTTCGTGATGGGCGATCTGGTACACCATGTTCACGTTGCTGGTCGCGTCGAAGGGCAGGCGGCCGGTGAGCAGCTGGTACATCACCACGCCGAGGGAGTAGATGTCCGTGCGGTGGTCAACGGGCAGCTCATGGACTTGTTCCGGTGACATGTAGGCTGGAGAGCCAAAACCGCTGACCTGGGTGGTTTCGCTGGCGGTCAATAGCGCCGACCCGAAATCGGAGATCTTGATGTCCTGGCTTTCAGGTGCGGTCAGCAGGATGTTGGCCGGCTTGATGTCCCGGTGGGTGACGCCGTGGAGATAGGCGTAGTCAAGGGCGCGGGTGCACTTGAAGATGATCTCGATGAGCCGCTCGAAGGGAAGCAGGTTGTCTGCCCGGGTGAAGGTTTCGAGGGTTCCCCCGGGCAGGTACTCCATGACCACATAGGTTTCCCGCTCGTCGATCACCGCATCGTGGATCTGGATGATATGCGGGTGCTGGAGTTTCCCCGCAAGCGATGCCTCGTTGAGGAGCTGATGGCGATACAGGGCACTGCGCTCGCTCCCGCGCAGGGCTTCCGGGTGGAGGCGCTTGATGGCGACCTCCCGCTGGGTGAACGGGTCGAAGCCAAGATAGACGTTGCTGGTGGCGCCTTCTCCCAGAAGGCGGCTGATCTCGTACTTGCCTATCCTGTCCACGTCGCCGTCCTCAGCGGATCTGCTTGCGGGCACGGGCGATGGCCGCACGAACCTGGGCGGGCGCCGTGCCGCCGACGTGGTCTCGCGATGCCAGGGAGCCTTCCACCGTCAGCACCTGAAACACGTCTTCACCCAGGCGTTCGAGCGCGCCGGGCACGTGGGTCATGGTGGCGCGCAGTTCGTCCAGTGGGATGAGGGGCAGGTCCACGCCCCGGCTCTCGGCGGCGCGCACGGCGAGGGCGACAGCCTCATGGGCGTCGCGGAACGGCAGGCCTTTCTTGACCAGATAGTCGGCCAGATCGGTCGCGGTGGCGTAGCCCTGGGTGAGCGCCGCCTGCATGGCTTCGCGCTTCACGCGGACGTTGAAAACCTTTTCGCCCGTGGCGGCGTCGATACGGCTGCCCATCATGTCAGCATAGATGCGCAGGGTGTCGATGGCTGTGTCGGCAGAGTCGAAGAGGGGTTCCTTGTCTTCCTGGTTGTCCTTGTTATAGGCCAGGGGCTGGCCCTTCATCAGGGTCAGCAGGGAGACCAGATTGCCGTTGGCACGGCCGGTCTTGCCGCGCACCAGCTCGGGGACGTCCGGGTTCTTCTTCTGGGGCATGATCGAGCTGCCGGTGCAGAAGCGGTCGGCCAGGTCGATGAAGCCGACCCGCGGGCTCATCCACAGGATCAGCTCTTCAGACAGGCGCGACAGGTGGGTCATCAGCAGCGACACGGCGGCGCAGAATTCGATGGCGAAGTCGCGATCGGAAACGGCGTCAAGCGAGTTGAAGCACACCTCCTCGAAGCCAAGCAGCTCGGCCACATATTCCCGGTCGATCGGGAAGGTCGTGCCGGCCAGGGCGGCCGAGCCCAGGGGCAGGCGATTGACGCGCTTGCGGCAGTCGGCAAAGCGTTCGGCGTCGCGGCGGGTCATCTCGAAGTAGGCCATCAGGTGATGGCCGAAGGTGACCGGCTGGGCAACCTGAAGGTGGGTGAAACCGGGCAGTGGCGTGTCGGCGTGATGTTCGGCCAGATCGAGCACGGCCAGCTGGAATTCGCGGATCAGGCCGAGGATGGTATCGATGGCGTCGCGCAGCCACAGGCGGATGTCGGTGGCCACCTGGTCGTTGCGACTGCGGCCGGTGTGCAGGCGCTTGCCGGCATCGCCGACGAGGGCGGTCAGGCGCTTCTCGATGTTCAGGTGGACGTCTTCGTCGTCCAGGTTCCAGTTGAACTCGCCGCGTTCGATCTCACCGACGATCTGGGCCATGCCGCGTTCGATGTCGGCCAGGTCGGTGGTCGCGATGATGCCCTGGCGGGCCAGCATGGTTGCATGGGCGAGCGAACCACGGATGTCCTGGGCGGCCATGCGATTGTCGAAGAACACACTGGCGGTGTAGCGTTTGACCAGATCGGAGACGGGTTCGGTGAAACGACCGGACCAGGCCTTTGCGGTGCCGTCCTGGGTTGCGGAGTGATCTGCCATAATTATTGATGCTCTCAGCGATAAGAGGGCCTGCGTCACGGAGAGAAGCCCGTGGATTCAAGGTTTTGGCCCGTTTTTTGACCCATGAGTATAAAGCAAAACCCGC
>JAEUNV010000605.1 GCA_016790385.1 Zoogloea sp. | reverse complement strand
GATCCAGCCGACGAAGTTCGGCCTGTTCCGGATGTAAGGGGGCGCCATGTACGAAACCCTGGAAATCGCCCGCGACGGCGGTGTCGCCACCCTGTGGATGAACCGCCCCGACGTGCATAACGCCTTCAACGAGCAGCTCATCGCCGAGCTCACCGCGGCCTGCCACCAGCTGGACGCCGACGACACGGTGCGAGTGGTGGTGCTGGCCGGGCGTGGCAAGAGCTTCTCGGCGGGGGCCGACCTCAACTGGATGAAGCGCGCCGGCAACGCCAGCGTCGAGGAGAACATTGAGGACGCCCGCAAGCTCGCCGGCATGCTGCGCACCCTGGCCGAGATGACGAAGCCGACCATCGCTCGGGTGCACGGGGCGGCCCTGGGGGGCGGCATGGGGCTCGCCTCGGCCTGCGACATCTGCATTGCGGGTGAAGGGGCGGTGTTCGCCACCTCCGAGGTCCGCTTCGGCATCATCCCCTCGGCCATCAGCCCGTATGTGATCCGCGCCATCGGCGCCCGCCAGGCCCATCGCTATTTTCAGACCGCCGAACGGATCTCCGCCGGGCGTGCGGCCGAGCTGGGCCTGGCCCACGAGGCGACCGCGGCGGACGGGCTCGATGCCCGGGTGCAGGACATCGTCACTACCCTGCTGCAAGGGGGGCCGAAGTCCCAGGCCGCCGCCAAGGATCTGATCCGCGCCGTGGCCGACCGGCCTGTCGGTGACGATCTGGTCGAGGATACCGCCCGCCGCATTGCCAGCCTGCGCGCCACGCCCGAAGCGAAGGAGGGCCTCGCCGCCTTCCTCGACAAGCGTCCGGCGGCGTGGGTGCCGGTCTGAAACCAAACGAGTACGGGAGACAACATGTTCAACAAGATCCTGATCGCCAATCGCGGCGAGATCGCCTGTCGCGTCATCAAGACCGCCCGCCGTCTCGGTATCAAGACCGTGGCCGTGTATTCCGAGGCCGATGCCGGCGCCCGACATGTGCGTCTGGCCGATGAGGCGGTGTTCATCGGTCCGGCGGCCGCGCGCGAGAGCTACCTGGTGATCGACAAGATCATTGCCGCGGCGAAGCAGACCGGCGCCCAGGCCATTCATCCCGGCTACGGCTTTCTTTCCGAGAACGAGGATTTCTGCCACGCCTGCGATGAGGCCGGGATTGTCTTCATCGGTCCGCCGGTGTCGGCGATCCGGGCCATGGGCTCCAAGTCCGAAGCCAAGAAGCTTATGGAAAAGGCAGGCGTGCCCCTAACACCCGGTTATCACGGCGATCATCAGGAACCGGGCTTTCTGAATGTGCGGGCCGATGCCATCGGCTACCCGGTGCTGATCAAGGCGGCGGCGGGAGGGGGGGGCAAGGGCATGCGCCTGGTCGAGCGGAGCGAGGATTTCCTCGACGCGCTGGCTTCCTGCAAGCGTGAGGCGGCATCCAGCTTCGGCAGCGACCACGTGCTGGTGGAAAAGTACCTGACCCGCCCGCGCCACATCGAAATCCAGGTGTTCGGCGATACCCAGGGTAACGTGGTGTACCTGTTCGAGCGTGACTGTTCCGTGCAGCGCCGTCACCAGAAGGTGCTGGAGGAGGCTCCGGCACCGGGCATGACGCCAGAGCGCCGTGCCGCCATGGGCAAGGCGGCCGTTGACGCGGCCAAGGCCGTGGGCTACGTGGGCGCCGGCACCGTCGAGTTCATTGCCAATCAGGACGGCACCTTCTACTTCATGGAAATGAACACCCGCCTCCAGGTGGAGCACCCGGTCACCGAGATGATCACGGGCCTTGATCTGGTGGAGTGGCAACTGCGGGTGGCCTCCGGCGAACCGCTGCCCCTGGCCCAGGAGCAGCTGGCCATCAACGGCCATGCCCTGGAGGCGCGCATTTACGCTGAAGATCCATCCAGGGGCTTTCTCCCCTCCACCGGCCGGCTGGTACACCTGGCACCGCCCGACGAGGGCATGCATGTACGCGTGGATACTGGCGTGGAGGAAGGGGACGAAATCTCCCCCTTCTACGACCCGATGATCGCCAAGCTGATCGTCTGGGACGTGAATCGCGACCGGGCGTTGGCGCGCATGCTTCAGGCCCTGGCCGAGTACCGGGTGGTGGGCGTGGCCAACAATGTGGAGTTCCTGTCCCGCCTCACGGCCTGTCCGGCCTTTGCCAACGCGGATCTGGATACCGGCCTGATCGAGCGGGAGAGGGACTATCTCTTCCCCGAAGAGTCCGGCGCCCATCGCGAGGCCTGGCTGGTCGTGGCCCTGGCCGAGTTGCTGCGCGAACAGGAGCGGGCAGCCCAGCACGCGGGCCGGCATCCGGAGCCGGCATCGCCCTGGCATCTGCGAGATGGCTGGCGGATCAACGCGGACGCGACGCGCAGCCTGGTCTTCCGTCTGGGGGAGGAGCAGAAGACACTGAGGATCGAAAATCGTGGATCGGTCTTTCGCATTGAGATGGAGGGAGTTGTCAGTACTGTCCGCGGCAGTATCAATCCCCGCGGTCTGCTGCGAGCCGAATTTGACGGAATGCGCACGACTGCGACGGTGGTGATGGCGGGTGAACGTCGCCATGTTTTCGGTCATGGCCGTGCCTGGCAATTTGCCGCGGTGGATCCGCTCTATCACGGCGCTGAGGGTGCCGGCGCGGAAGGTGGCCTGCTGGCACCCATGCCCGGCAAGGTGATTGCCTTGATTGCTCGTGCAGGAGCCACGGTGGACAAGGGGGCTCCGCTGCTGATTTTGGAGGCAATGAAGATGGAACACACCATTACCGCGCCGGCTGCGGGCATGGTGAAGGGTTTTCGCTACGGTGTCGGGGATCAAGTGGGCGACGGCGCGGAGCTGGTGGATTTTGAGGTGGGCCCCGCTTGATCTGACCTGCCCACGGGAGGGCGCATCGAAGTGAGCGGGGGCCGGTTGCTTTCAAGCTTGCGCCGCAGCCCCGCGGCAGCCACGATCCGGATGTTCCGGATCGACAAAAATACGGCAGGCGCTCGGCCTGGAACGTGCCGTAACGACCTGATTCAAGGAAGGAAAGCATGAAACTCCCCCAGCATGTCCGCATCGTCGAAGTGGGCCCCCGGGACGGGCTGCAAAATGAGAAACAGGTCGTCAGCACCGATACCAAGGTGGAGCTCATTGCCCGCCTGGGGGCCGCCGGTCTGCCGGCGATTGAGGCGACGTCATTCGTTTCACCCAAATGGGTGCCGCAGATGGGCGACAACGCTGAAGTGATGGCCCGGATCATTCGACTGCCGGGTGTGGACTACCCCGTGCTGACGCCCAACCTCAAAGGCTTCGAGGCGGCGCTCGCTGCGGGCGCGAAGGAGGTGGCGGTGTTTGGCGCCGCGTCCGAGTCCTTTAGTCAGAAGAACATCAACTGCTCCATTGCGGAATCGCTGGCCCGCTTTGTGCCGGTTATCGATGCGGCCAAGTTGGCGGGAGTGCGGGTGCGAGGCTATGTCTCATGCGTGCTGGGCTGCCCCTACGAGGGCGAGGTGGCTCCGGACGCAGTAGCCGGCGTGGCTGCAACATTGTTCGACATGGGCTGCTATGAAGTCAGCCTCGGCGACACCATTGGGGTTGGAACGCCCGGCAAAACCCGGCGGATGCTCGACGCTGTGGCCCGTCGGGTGCCCATCGACAAACTGGCGGGCCACTACCACGACACCTACGGTCAGGCGCTGGTGAACATCTATGCGTCTCTTCAGGCGGGGGTGGCCACCTTTGATGCTTCGGTGGCGGGTCTGGGGGGCTGCCCCTATGCGGCGGGGGCGTCGGGCAACGTGGCGACGGAAGATGTCGTGTACATGCTGGACGGCCTCGGGATCGAGACGGGCGTCCGGCTGGCGGCCCTGGTGGAGACGTCGGCCTGGATCTGCGAGCGCCTCGGCCGCAGCAACGGCTCAAAGGTCAGCCTCGCCAGAGGCGCCTGTGGTCGCTAAAGCCCATAAGGTCTTGAATTAACTCCCGAGTTGTGGGAAGATCATCGGCTTGCCCGTCTGCGTGTGCAGTTCGGGTGTCCGGATTTTTACCTTGCCCCACCGTTCGCATGACGGAGGGCTTTGATCCAAAAGGAGATCTCATGCGGCATTACGAAGTTGTTTTCATCGTTCACCCCGATCAAAGCGAGCAGGTGCCCGCCATGATCGAGCGCTACCGTTCCCTCGTGACTGCCCAAGGCGGCCAGATCCACCGTCTGGAAGACTGGGGTCGTCGTCAGCTCGCCTACCCGATCGACAAGATCCACAAGGCTCACTACGTGCTGATGAACATCGAGTGCGATCAGCCCACCATCGCCGAGCTGGAGCATGGCTTCAAGTTCAACGATGCCGTGCTGCGTCACCTGTCCATTCGCATGAAGAAGGCGGTCACCACCCCGTCGCCGATGATGAAGGAAGAAAAGGCTCGCTCCCTGACTTCCGCCTCCGGCGAAGAGGCCAAGCCGGCCGAGCAGCAGCCCGCCGCCTGAGTTGCAGGAACAGGGTCGCAACAGTTTTGAGATTGAAGGTGTCCTGACCGAAGTCGGGGCTCTGCGTTACTCCCCCGGCGGCGTGCCGGTGCTGGTGGGGCGCATTGAGCACCGGTCGAGGCGGGTGGAAGCCGGAGTGCCACGCGAAGTGGGGCTTGAGTTGGCGATCGCGGCCGTGGGGGACAAGGCAAGTCTGCTTGCCGCCGCCCGACTGGGCTGTACCGCCCGCATCACCGGTTTCCTTGCGGCGAAAAGCCTGCGCAGCAGGACGCCTGTATTGCATATCGATACGATCGAATTTTTGGAAGGAACGAATCATGGCATTCAAGCCAGCAATGAAGCGTAAGGACGACCGTGGTGGTCGCAGCCTCTTCAAGCGTCGCAAGTT
>JAEUNV010000596.1 GCA_016790385.1 Zoogloea sp. | reverse complement strand
AGACCCACGAGCTATGGGGACGTCCGGGAGCGCCGCGGTGATCGGGGATCGCCGCGACAGGTTCTCCGGTTAGCGGGCATGCAGACCGCGCAGGTCGTAACGCCCGGGCATACCGGGTAGAAACAGGGGGGAGTACCAGTTGCCCTGGGTGGCGATGGTCTCCAGATTGCCGGGCCAGGGTTGGGAGATGCCCTTCAGACGCTGCTCTTTCAGCGCCTGATCAATGACTACCGCAGTCACGCGGGGAGCTTCCGCCGGACGCTGGTCGGGCTTGAGTCCGGCGATGAACCCGGACGCCGGAACGACGGACGAAAGCTGGGACAGCAGAACAAAGCTCAATACCCTGACGGTCGGGTTCATCAATCAATCCTCCTTGCTGTGTCAGCAGCAGGGAGCGTGCCTGACCGCATGTGTGTCTCAAGTTGATGTTTTTATTGATTTATATTTATCGACTGAAGATCATTCAGGGTGTTTTCAAGCCATATTGGCAGGGGGTGCCTGTCAAACTGGCAGGCGTGCGAGGGGGGGCTTCGTCGTCGTGCCCTGAAGCCCGGCTGGCGCGAGAGGGGCGGCCGGCCTAATCTGAGAAGGGGCTGTGAGCCCCGGGTGTTTCGGGAGTCAAGTGGAGTGGATATGTCGGGAAATGACGTGGCCTGCGATCGTTCGCGGGTGATGGGGGCGGTGGTGGCGTCGGCCCTCATGGTGTTCGCCCCTGCGGGTTTCGCAGTGAATAAGTGCGTCGGTGCCGACGGGAAGGTTACCTATACCGACGGACCCTGCGGCGGTGGAAGTCAGGTGACCCGCGTGGAGACACCACCGCCGCTGACCCGGGAAGAGCAGGCGGCAGCCATGTCCCGCAGCGAAGGTTTGGTGCGTGAAGCGCGCGAGATGGAGGCGCGCAGGGCGAGGGAGGCTGCTGAGCGGCGGCGTTACGAGGACATGCAGCGTGAGAGCGAGGCGCAGCGGCGTCAGGAAGAGCAGGACGAGGCTGCGCGCCTGTCGCGGATGTCGGCGCAGCCGGTCTATGCGGCGCCGATCTATCCGATGCCCCTGCGCTATCGTCCGCACTCGGTGCTGCCGCCCGGCACGCAGCCTGCGCCTGTCGCGCCCCCGGCCAAGATGCGCGCCTACCCCTTTCGTTGAGCGTGCTTGAGCTGCTCCCGTGCTTTCCGGGTCGGGCCCGGGCAGCACGGCAGGGGGTGTTACATCCTGGGGTGGCCTGTCTGCGCTTCGAGTACGAGCAGACGGATGGGATGTTCCGCCCGCCCCGCGGCAACGCCCAGGGCGCTCGTGACCTGCTCCACCCGCTTCTGCGGCAGGCCGTCTAGCACGATCAGGGTGGGGCGGCGCGGCGTCCAGTGTTCGAGGGCGGCGAGGCGCTGGTTATCCACCTCGTCAAACCACGCATCATCCCAGGGTTCGTCCGGGCGCCGCGGGACAAACCACAGCAGGGGACGCAGCTGCACGCCGATCCGATAAAGGAGACCCCCGAGACGGCTGCGTTCATCGAGCTGGTGGTATCCGGCCAGACGATAGCCGAAATGACAGGCGGCATTTCTTTGCCTTTCCGGCAGGCGCATGTGGGAGAACGGCGTTGGCACGGGCGCCACTGCCCACGGAAGAAGACTTGCGCCGCTGCCGGCCCCGTTGCGGACCCAGCTGTTCAGGCGTGCCTTCAGGGCTTCGTCGCCGGGGTTGGCTTCGGGGCGGCGGGTGATCGGGCTGAGGGCCGCGCTGTCGTAGCGTCGGCGCAGATGGGGCAGGCGCGGG
>JAEUNV010000580.1 GCA_016790385.1 Zoogloea sp. | reverse complement strand
CGCCAAGGCGCGGGCGGAGAATCGCGCCCAGGCCCGCTCCACCGGCTATTTCATCCAGGAAAAAATCCAGCTCGAACAATGGATCCTGCGCGGCGGCGTGCGCCGCAACACCCTCGAACACGACTACGCCCTGCTCAGCGGCAACACCCCGGCCACAACGTCCGCCCGCTGGAGCAAGAACCTATGGAGCCTGGGCACCCGCTACAACATGGCGCCGGAGCTGGCCTTCTACGCCAACGCCGGCTCCAGCTTCATGGCGCCGGCGGCCAAGCAGATTGGCGGCACGGTTTCATCACCAGCCACCAGCGGCGAGCTGCCCAACCCCGGCCTCAAACCCGAGAGCGGCATCGGCCGCGACTTGGGCATGGCCTGGCAGCCCAGCCGGGAGCTGGCCATCGATCTGCGCGGCTTTCTCAACACCCTCGGCGACGCCATCGTGACCAACATCGTCAGCGCCGCCCCCTCCCAGATCCGCTCCGAGAACGCCGGCAGCGCCCGCGCCCTGGGCTTCGAGCTGGACGCCCACTACAGCCCGTCGGCCACGCTCAGCATGTTCGCCAATCTGACCCGCACCCACACCCGGGTCAAGGACCCGAGCAATGCCGATCACAACGGCACGGAGATCCCCTTCGCCCCGTCCGAACTGGCCAACGCCGGCCTGTCCTTGCACTTTCCCGGCAATATTCACGCCGAAGCCTATTACCATTGGGTTGGGCGCTATTACGACAGCACCTCGCGCGGCAGCCGCCAGGCCTTCGGACATTTCGGTCTGATCAACGCTCGCATTTATACGGATTTGATTCAAAATGCCCGCCAGGAGGTCCGCCTGACGCTGGATCTGAACAACCTGACCGACCGGCAATACCGCATGCCCTTCGATTTCCGTGACCCCGGTTTCAACGCTTTTGTCGGTGTGGACGTCCGCTACTGAGCGACACCACACTTCCGTCGCGATGAAACCCGGCACACAGCGCCCCAGCCGCTCGCCCCTGCAACGCCTGCGCGGGTGGATCGCCGTCCTTCTGGTCGCCGGCGTGATGCCAATCCATGCTGCCCCGCCCAGCGAGCTTGAAACCAAGATCAAGGCGGCCTACGTCTTCCATATCATCAAGTTCGTTGACTGGCCGAGTCTGCCCGCCGACGCGCTGCGCCTCTGCGTCACGGGCAGCGATGGCGTCACCCTGCTGCTCAACGACCTGGCCGGCAAGCAGATAAAAGACCGCGCCCTGCGGGTCGACAGTGATGGCAGCCTCGACCCCGCCCAATGCCAGGTTCTCTACGTGGGCCGCCCTGAAAGGCGCTGGCCCGAACTGCAAGCCCGGCTGCGTGGCCAGGCGGTGCTGACGGTGAGCGACCAGGACGGCTTTGCCCGTGGCGGAGGCATCGTGGGGCTGTACCCCGAAGGAGGCAAGATCAAGCTGGAGATCAACCCGGATGCGGCACGTAGCGCCAACCTGCGGATCAGCGCCAAGCTCCTTGAGCTGGCGCGGACAGTGCCCTGATCCCGGAACCTGAGACCGATGCGCACCCTCTTCGACGGCCTTCAGATCAAGACCAAACTGGTGATGATCATCGTCATCACCAGCCTGGCGGCGCTGCTGCTCCAGGCTGCCGGTTTCATCATTTATGAAAGGATGCGGGTCAAGGAGGAACTCGTGCGGGATCTTTCCTCCCTCGCCCGCATCGTCGCCGACCGCAGCACCGCGGCGCTGATCTTCAACGACGACAAGGTGGCCATCGAGACCCTCGGCGCCCTCAAGGTCAAGCGGCCGATCACCGCCGCCTGTCTTTATGACGCCAACGGAAAAGTCTTTGCCCGCTACGACAGTGGCGAGGACAGAGCCTTCAGCTTTCCCTCCCTGAAAGACACAGGCAGTCGGGCCAGCGAGGTGGATGGGTACCTGCATCTCCAGGAGCCGGTGATGGAGGGCGGGGCGTCCATCGGCACGGTGTTCATCCGAGCCAGCTTTCGGGAGCTTGACCTGCTGTGGCGAGACTTCCTGCTCGTCGCCGGCCTCATCGCCGCCGCCACGGTGGCGCTGACCCTAATGGTGGCCACCCGCTGGCAGCGCATCATCTCAGGCCCCATCGAACGCCTCTCCCACACCATGCAGACCATTTCCGTCGGCAAGGACTACAGCATCCGCGCCGCCGCCGAGAGCAAGGACGAGATTGGAGCCCTGGTGGCGGTGTTCAACGACATGCTGACGACCATCGAGGAGCGCAATCAGGCTCTGCTCACGACCAACCGGCGCCTTTCCGACAATGAGAGCGAACTGAAAGCCATCAACGAACGCCTTGAGCAGCGTGTCGCC
>JAEUNV010000569.1 GCA_016790385.1 Zoogloea sp. | reverse complement strand
GGACGAGCCGACCAACCACATGGACATGGAGTCCATTGAGTCCCTCAACTCGGGCATCGCCGACTTCACCGGCACCCTGTTCTTCGTCTCCCATGACCGGGCCTTCGTGTCGTCCATCGCCACCCGCATCCTCGAGATCCGCGGCCCCGGCGACATCGTCGACTACCGCGGCACCTACGAGGAATACCTCGCCAGCCAAGGCATCCAATAAGCGCGGCCGCGGATCTCCGCGGCGTCCGTGTTCCGGGGTATGGCCCCGACGCCACCTTGAAACCCGTCATCCGCCCCACCCTCGTCGTTCTCACCATTCTGGTGGGCCTGGTGGCGGATCGCCACGGCGGGGCGTGGGGGCAGCCCCTGGTGAGCCTGTGGGTGTGGCTTCTGTTCGGTGCGCTGATGGCCCAGGCGGCGGATTTGCGCCTGCGCCTTGTGGCCTGTCTGCTCATTGCCACGCTTGGCGAGGGGGTGCTGTCCCTGGTGTGGGGGCTGTACGACTATCGGCTCGGCAACCTGCCCCTGTTTGTGCCGCCCGGGCATGTGCTCCTCTACTGGCTGGGCCTGCAATGGGCCGGGCGCCTGCCCGCAAGGGTGTTGAGCCTGACCCCATGGCTGGCACTCACGGGTGTCAGCGCGTTGGCGGTGATCGGCATCGACTGGACGGGGCCGGCTCTGCTGGCGGTCTTCCTGGCCTGCGTGTGGCGTGGGCCGTCCCCACGTCTCTACGTGACGATGTTCCTGCTGTCCCTCGCCATGGAACTGTGGGGAACCTGGCTGGGGAACTGGACCTGGCGTGCGAGCTTGCCCGGGCTGGGGTGGCCGGTGGCCAATCCGCCCCTGGCGGCGGGCGCTTTCTATTGCGTTCTTGATCTGCTGAGTGAATCCGTGTGTCGCCGTAAAGCATGCCGCGCTGGCTGAGGCTTAGGTCCGTGTAAGCTTTTGATGACCATGAAACTCAGCAAGCTTTCCCTGCTCTTCTCGGCGGCGCTGTTGCTACTGCTCGCGATCAACGGGGGCATTTCCCTGCGTGCGCTGGATGCTTTTGACCGTGCCCACGCCGTGCAGAACGAGCGGGTCGAAGCGCTGCGACTCGTGGGTGAACTCCGCCGCGAAGTCGACACCCTTGGCCGCCTTGTGCGCAGCTATGTGGTGACCCGCGAGGCCCGTTATCTCACCTACTACTACGCCATCCTGGCGATTCGCGAGGGGGACAGGCCGGAGCTTGAGCATGTCAGCCCAGCCAGTTACTGGGACCGTGTGATTGCCGGCGAAGTGCGTTTCGAGCCTCCGGTCGAGGGGCGTGGTGTATCGATGCGTTCGCGCATGGTGAGCCTGGGCTTCCAGGGGCCCGAGCTGGCAGCCCTGGAAGCGGTGCTGGCGGAATCGCAAGCGCTCAAGCAGATCGAGCAGGTGGCCTTCGCCGCGACCCAGGGACTTTACGATCCATTTGCCCAGGCCTTTGCATCGGCCGGGCGGCGTCAGGCCGACCTCGCCATGGGCCTGGTGTTCGGGCGGGGCTACGACCTCCTGCACGCGCGTGTTTCGGTGGCCGTGGCCCGGCTTCTGCAACAAGTAGACCAGCGCACCGGGGTTCAGGTGGAAGAGGCACGTTCACAACTGCGCAACTGGATCATCGCGGTGATTGTCGGCATGTTGAGCGCCGCCCTGCTGGTGTTGTTCGGCCTGCGTACCACCCGCAACAAGGTGCTCATCCCGCTTGAAGACATGTCGTCGGCGACGGAGCGGCTGGCCCGGGGCCAATACGATGTGCGCGTGACCGGTGAGGGGAGCGTCGAGGAAATGCGGGTGCTGCGGGACGCCTTCAACACCATGGCTACGGCCATCGAGCACGACATCCACGAGCGCGAGACGATCGAATCGGCGCTGAAGGAAGCCCATGCCCGGGCCGAGCAGGCGACCCAGGCCAAGTCCATGTTTCTTGCCAACATGAGCCACGAGATCCGCACCCCGCTCAACGCGGTGATCGGCATGGCCGAACTGATTCTCCACAGCCCGTTGCCGCCCCGCCAGCGCGACTACGCCGAGAAGATCCGCCTGGCCGGGCGCAGTCTCCTTGATACCGTCAACGACATTCTCGATTTTTCCAAGATCGAAGCGGGGCGGCTGGAACTCGAGAGCGTGTCCTTCCGCCTTGAGGAGGTGGTCTCGAACGCCTACCTGCTGGTTGAGCGGGCGGCCCTGGAAAAAGGGGTCGAGCTACTCTTCGAGGCGCGCCCCGGCAGCGGCAGCCTGCTCGCCGAAGTCCTCGTTGGCGATCCCCTGCGCATTGGCCAGGTGCTGGGCAATCTGTTGTCCAATGCCGTCAAGTTCACCCCTTCCGGTCATGTGTCGCTGCGGGTGGATGGACAGGTTGCGGAAGATGGGCGCTTGATGGTCAGCCTGATCGTCGAGGACACCGGCATCGGCATGCGCGCCGACCAGATCGAACGGCTCTTCGAGGATTTCGTTCAGGCCGATGGCGCCACTACTCGCCAGTACGGCGGCACCGGCCTGGGCCTGGCCATTGTGCGCCGGCTGGTGCATCTGATGGGCGGGGACATCCGTGTTCACAGCGTGCCCAAGCGGGGCAGCGTTTTCCAGGTGTTGCTGCCGCTAAGCCGCGACAGCGCCCATCCGCCCGATCCGCAGAACAAGGAAGGCCTCGACCTGCGGGTCCTGGTGGCGGACGACTACCCCGAAGCCCGTCTGGCCCTGATCGACCTCCTCAACTTCGAGGGCATCGAAGATGTGGACGCGGCGAGCAGCGGAGCGGAAGTGCTGGATTGCCTGGAGGGCGCCCGGAACGACGGGCGGCCCTACGACCTGGTATTTCTCGATTGGTCCCTGCCTGATCGGGATGGGGGCGAGATACTGGACCAGCTGCGCCAGCAGCCTGATCTCGCGCCTCGCCATCTCGTCCTCATGTCGATGCCGCGGGCCTGCGAGGGCGAGGCGCCCGAGACTCCTCTTGACGGCCTGCATTTCTGCGACAAACCCTTGCTGCCCGGTGCCCTGCGCCGCCTGCGGGATACGCTCCTCGGGCGCATGGTTGCCAGCTCCGGTGGCAGCGAGGGGGTGACCGGCGCCCTGGACGGCATGCGTGTCCTGCTGGTCGAGGACAATGCCACCGGGCGCGACGTGGCCATCGCCCTGATGGGCCGTTGGGGCGTTGAGGTGGACACCGCGGGTGACGGCCGCGACGCCCTCGGCCAACTCGCCGCCCTGCCGCCCGATCATTACGCCCTCGTCTTCATGGATCTGCAAATGCCGCTAATGGACGGCTACGAGGCTGTTCGCCAGATTCGTGCCCAGCCTGCCCATGCCGGTCTGCCCATCTACGCCCTGTCGGCCCATAGCGGTCGTGCCGTGCTGGAGCGTTGCCTGGCCATCGGCATGAACGGCTGCCTCAACAAACCTTATGAACTCAGTGAGCTGTACAAAATCCTGCGTCGGCATTATCCGGCTGCGGCGGGTGGCGCCGACCGGACTCCGCCTCAGCAAGGCTCGAAAGCCTTGAGCGGCCTGGAAGACATTCCCGGGCTGGACGCGCGCTGCGCGATCAACGACACGGGAATCAGCCCCACCCTCTATCCGCGTCTGCTGGCCAAGTTTCAGCGCCAGTTTGCCGGCGGCCCCCGGGGGCTGCGGCGTGACGTCGAGTCGCGTGCCTGGGCGCGGGTGAGCCCCTTCGCCCACACGCTCAAAGGGCGTGCCGGCTTGTTGGGGATGAACGAAATCTCGGCGATCGCCGGCCGACTGGAAGCCGCCGCCCATGCCCGCGACTTCGCCCGCGCGATGGGGGCATTGCAGGCCCTGGAGGAGGCGCTGGTTCCGATTGTCGAGGGGCTGGCGCGGGTGCTCCCCGACAAGCTGACGGAGTCCCTACCGTTGCCGGATGAGGCGGTGCGGGAGCCTTCCTGAGCGCCGCGCGGCCCGGTGGTCAGCGCGGCGGGGCGACGAGGGCCTCGATCCGCCGCGACAGCCCTTGCAGATAGGCCGGAAACTGGTGGATGTCCCCATGGCGGGCGCCGTCCACGCGCAACAGTTCTCCTCGTGCGCCAGCGGCTTTGGCCAGTTCGCGCGCATGGCCGTAGGGAATCAGCTCATCCTGATCGCCGTGCAGAATCAGGATGGGGCTGCGCACCTTGCCAATGAGCTGGTCGGTACGCAGGGGGTACTTCAGCAGCGCTGCCGGAACCAGCGGATACTGCTCGGTGGCCAGGCGTTCCACGCTGGTGTAGGGCGTGACGAGGACCAGCAAGGCGGGGGGTGTGTCGAGGGCGAGGCGGGTGGCGAGGCCGCTTCCCAGGGAGCGGCCGAGGATCACCACCGGCTTGCCGGCATAGCCGGGCGCAACTCGCGCCCAGGCCGCGCGCACATCGGCGTGGAGCTGGGCTTCACTGGCGATGTGGCCGGTGCTCTTGCCGAAGCCCCGGTAGTCGAGCATGAAAAGGTCGAAACCTAGCTGGCGGTAAAAGGCCACATTGCGGGTCCAGCTCACCAGATTGCCCCCGTTGCCATGCAGGTAGAAGACCAGGCCGCGGCTGTCCGGTTGGCGGAACAGCAGGGCGTTCAGCACGGCCCCGTCAACGGCGATGGACAGCTCCTCGACATCCTGCTCCGGCGGGTAGAGGCCGGAATAACTGAAATCGGCGGGCAGGGTTTCAGGGTGGAAAAGCAGCTTTTCCTGGGTGAGCCCGATGCCCGCGAGGATGGCGCCATACCCCAGCGCCGGGATGGCCACCAGGCCGAGCAGACCGGCTTTCTTCCAACGGGTGGGAGGCCCGGCCTCTCCGGTGCTGGGTTGCATGACGATTCTCCCTGATCTGGATGCGATTGCTCCGATACGCCGAAAC
>JAEUNV010000054.1 GCA_016790385.1 Zoogloea sp. | reverse complement strand
TTCGGGGCGCCCACCTTCTTTGTCGGCGACGAGATGTTCTGGGGCAACGACCGTCTTGATGACGCCCTGGCCCTGGCCGCATCGCAAGGGGCGCAGCCATGAACGCCTCCAGCCCGCGGGAGGCGATCTGGCTGGAACAAGGCTATCGCCCGTGGCCCGCCGCGGGCGGCTTTCTGCCCGCCAACGCCCGGCTCTTCCACCGGGAGGACGGTCCCCACCTGCGCTTTCGTGTGGAGCTGGGGCCCGCCCACTGCAACGGCAGCGGGCGGGTGCATGGCGGTTTCATCGCCACCCTGGCGGACGTCTGGCTGGGCTACAACCTGGCCCGCCGTCTGGCGCCCGAGACGCGCTTTGTTACTGCCAGCCTGCAGGTGGACTATCTCGGGGCAGTGGCCGCCGGAGACTGGCTGGAGAGCGAGATCGACTGGGTTCGCGCCGGTGAGCGGCTCTGCCACGCCGCTGGCCGTATCCGGTCGGGCGACGGACGTCTGGTGACGGCCATGCGGGCGAGCTTTGTGAGCCTGGGTGCCTAGCGGCGCAGGCGCGCCACCTTGTCGGCCAGGGCCTGCATCTGGTCCTTAACCAGCTTGCCCAGGCGTTCGTCGGTCAGATTGCCATCGGCATCGAAGGCGCCGGCGAAGGCATTGGCGAACACCTCCGGCTTGTTGAGGGGCTGCAAGTCGAGAAATACGCAGACCTGGCGCAGGTGGTACTGGGCGCGGGAAGTCCCCATGCCGCCGCCGGCGCCCATGATGGCCACGGCCTTGCCGGCGAGCAGGGCATTGTCGGGTTCCCGGGAGGCCCAATCGAGGATGTTCTTGAGGGCTGGCGCCATGGAATAGTTGTACTCAGTGCATGCCAGCACCAGGGCATCGGCGGCGGCGAGCTGGGCCAGCACGCGGCTCACCGAGGTGGGCTTGTCGGCGATGTCGGCGTTGTAGAAGGGGATGTCGCCCAGGTCGGCGATCTCCATGCTTACGCCTTCCGGCAAACTGGCCCGGGCGGCGCGCAGCAGCCCCTTGTTGGTGGATTTTTCGCGCAGGCTGCCGGCAATGCCGAGAAGCTTGATGGACATGGTGTCTTCCTTCTTTGTGATGGGGTTCGGGGGTGGGCGGTAACGGGCGGCGCAATATCGAAACCCGGATATCGCTTATAGACCACCGCGGATGCCGTTTGGCGCCAAGCGCTCTAAACTCGCTCCATCGTCGCCCGTGACGATCATGCACACCCCGCGTGGGCGCGCCGACGTCTTTCCCTGTGACAGCGTCAGCCGCACCGGCGTTCGGTTTGCCGGAAACATCGAGGAGCCGCGTCATCATGTCTGCACCACCTGCCTACCCCCGCGATCTCGTCGGCTACGGCCGCAACCCGCCTTTTGCCGACTGGCCGGGGGGCGCGCGGGTGGCCGTGCAGTTCGTCCTCAACTACGAGGAGGGCGGCGAAAACTGTGTGCTCCATGGTGACACCGGCAGCGAGCAGTTTCTCTCCGAGCTTTTCAACCCGGCCAGCTATCCCGACCGCCACCTCTCCATGGAGGGCATCTACGAGTACGGCTCCCGGGTTGGCGTATGGCGCATCCTGCGGGAGTTCGAACGGCGTGGCCTGCCCCTGACCGTCTTCGGCGTGTCCATGGCTCTGCAACGTCACCCCGAACTCACCGCGGCCTTTCGCGAGCTTGGCCACGAGATTGCCTGCCACGGCTGGCGCTGGATCCACTACCAGGGGGTGGACGAAGCCACCGAGCGCGAGCACATGCGCATCGCCATGGCCATCATCGAGCAGCTCACCGGGGAGCGCGCCCTGGGCTGGTACACGGGGCGCGACTCCCCCAACACCCGGCGCCTGGTGGCTGACTATGGCGGCTTTCTGTATGACTCGGACTACTATGGCGACGACCTGCCCTTCTGGACCGAGGTGCAGAAGAGCGACGGCAGCCGCGTGCCCCACCTGGTGGTGCCCTACACCCTCGATACCAATGACATGCGTTTTGCCCTGCCCCAGGGCTTTTCCCATGGCGACGAGTTTTTCGAATACCTGCGCGATGCCTTTGACGTGATGTACGCCGAGGGTGACGAACGCCCGGCCATGCTCAGCGTGGGCATGCACTGTCGCCTGCTCGGCCGCCCCGGCCGCTTTCGGGCCTTGCAACGTTTCCTCGACCACCTCGAACAGCACGACCGGGTTTGGGTGTGCCGCCGGGTGGACATTGCCCGTCACTGGATCGCCAGACACCCCGGCCCCACCCCGGCCTGATAGAGAACCCAAGGAGATTTCCCATGGCCAGCCATACTCCCGGCGCCCCCGTCTTCGCGCCCCCCGCCGACCTGCCCGAGTGGGCCCAGCGTTCGGTGGACCTCGCCAATCCGCGCCTCGGCGCCAAGGCCCTGTTTGCCTCCGACGATTTTTTTGCCGAGGTCGGGCGCATGCTCAACCCCGAGCCGGCCCAGTTCGTGCCCGGCAAGTTCGACACCAACGGCAAGTGGATGGATGGCTGGGAGTCCCGCCGCAAGCGCGTGGCCGGCCACGACTGGGCCTTGGTCAAGCTGGGCGTGAAGGGTGTGATCCGCGGTTTTGATGTGGATACCAGCCACTTCACCGGCAACTACCCGCCAGCCGTGTCCATCGAGGCCACCGTGTCGGCCAGCGACGACGTGGACGTGCTCAAGGTCGCCAGCTGGACCGAGATCCTGCCCGCCACGCCCCTCGGCCCAAGCAGCCACCACCTCATCGAATGCGCCAGCAGCGAGGCCTGGACCCACCTGCGGGTCAACATCTACCCCGACGGCGGCATCGCCCGGCTGCGCGTCTATGGCCGCCCGGTGGGCTCCCTCGAAACCCTCGGCCCCGATGCGGTGATCGACCTGGTGGCCATGGAGAACGGCGGCCGCGCCGTGTCGTGGAACGACGCCAGCTTTGGTTCCAGCGTGGCGGCGCTGATGCTCCCCGGCCGCGGCCAGAACATGGGTGACGGCTGGGAGACCCGCCGCCGCCGTGAGCCCGGCAACGACTGGTGTGTACTCGAGCTGGGCGCCCCCGGCACGGTGGAACGGATCGAGGTGGATACGGCCTTCTTCAAGGGTAACTACCCCGACCGCTGCTCCATCCAGGCCGCCTATGTGAGCGGAGGCACCGACCGCTCCATCACCACCCAGTCCATGTTCTGGCAGACCCTGCTGCCCGAACAGAAGCTGGAGATGGATGCGGTGCATAGCTTCAGTGACGAGATCGCCCGGCTCGGCCCCATCACCCATGTGCGCTTCAACATCTTTCCCGATGGTGGCGTGTCGCGCCTGCGCCTGTGGGGCAAGGTCACCGGGCAGGGGGCGTGATGGACACCATCACCCTGCGCCCGGTGCCTCTGACCCGGGAGGCCTTCGCCCCCTACGGCGACGTCATCGAAGCCAGCGACGCGGTGCGCCACTTCACCATCAACGGCGGCAACACCGAGCGTTACCACGATCTGGCCGAGATCGAGCCCGGCCCGGACGGCAAGGTCATCCTGTCCATCTTCCGCGGCCAGCCCCGCACGCTGCCCTTTGCCGTGGAGATGATGGAGCGCCATCCCCTGGGCAGTCAGGCCTTCGTGCCCCTGTCCGGCAAGCCCTACCTGGTGGTGGTTGCCCCCGCTGGCGACCCGCCGGGCGTGGATGCGCTGCGGGTCTTCATGGCCCGGGGTGACCAGGGAGTCAACTATGCTCCCGGTGTGTGGCACCACCCCTTGCTGGCGCTGGACGCGGTGTGCGACTTTGTGGTGGTGGATCGCAGCGGCACCGCGCCCAACTGCGACGAGGTGCGCGTGGACCCGCCGGGGCTCATCGGGCTCTGAGGGCGGGAAACCCTTCGAACTGGGAGCGTGCCCCTGGCGGTTTCCACCCCGCGCCTTCGCCCGCCGCCCCGTGTCAGACCGGTTTGCGTGCCACCAGCCCGATCAGCGCCGAGCGGCCCCGGTGGCCGCTGCCTTCGGCGATGTCCTCTTCATACTCGACCAGCTCCTCGATGATCCAGTCGGCGAAGGCTTCCTTGAGAATCTCCGGCGTGTACAGGTTTTCCACGGCGGAAGGGCCGCCGGTGCGGTATTCGAGCTGCTTCGGCGTGTAGCCCTGAAGCAGGATGCGTCCGCCCGGGCGGGTGAGCTGCTTCATGACCTCGAACTGGCGTTCCCGCCATTCGGGCCCGACGAACTGGATGAAGATGCCCACCACCCAGTCGAAGGCATCGTGCAGTTCGGCCGGGGGCCAACCGGGGGCAAGCATGTCGGCCTGCACGAAGCGCACGTCCATCTTGCGCCCGGCGGCCAGTCGCCGGGCTTTTTCGACTGCGACGGCGGAGATCTCGATGGCGGTCACATCCAGCCCCTGTTCAGCCAGCCACACCGAATTGCGGCCCTCCCCATCCGCCACCGACAGGGCTGTGCGGCCTTCTTCCAGCAACTCGGCCCGGTGGGCGAGAAAGCGGTTCGGCTCGGTGCCAAACAGATAGTCATTGCCGGCATCCCGGTAACGGGTGCTCCACAGGGTCTCCTGATTCATGGGCTGATCCTCATTATTCATTGGGCGTGAACTCCCTGGTCGAGAGTGTGAGGGTGTCCGGATGCCCATTTGCGGGCACGACATCCGGATGAAGGGACACGGGCGTGAGCGCTCGGTTCAGAAAATCGATGATTTCGCCCATGGCGCCTTCGAGTTGGCCGCTGTCGTCGTGACCGCCGGGCAGAAGCAGCAGGCGCGTCCGGTCGTCGCGCCGACGGGCGTGGATGGCCCGGGCGTCATCGGCCGGCACCACCTGGTCGTCGGTGCCGTGTACCAGCAGAACCGGGCAGCGGATCAGGCCTATGGTGTGGCTGGGGGCGATGTCGTCGAAGCGCCGACCGATGGTGCGCTGCACGTACCACAGGATGTAGGCACCCAGGGGATAGTGGGGAAGGTGCATCGACCGCAGCCAGCGCCGCATCACGGTGGCCGGATGGGCGAAGGCGGCCAGGCTCACCACGCCCGCCACGGCGGTGTCGTGGGCGGCCATCAGCAGCGCCGCTCCGGCGCCGACCGAGTGGCCGATGACCCCGATCCGGCCGGCATCCACTTCCGGCCGGAGGCGGAGCCAGCCCACCGCGCTGGCCAGATCTTCGGCAAAGCGGGGCAGGGAGGCAAAGGTGTCGCCGTCACTGCGCCCGTGGCAGCGGGCATCGAAAAGCAGCAGCGCGAAGCCCGCCTCGTGCAGGGGGCGGGCCAGGGGCAGCATCATCTCGGCATTGCCGCCCCAGCCATGGAGCACCGCCACGGCCGGGGCCCGGGCGCCTGCGGGGATGAACCAGCCGAAGAGGGATTTTCCCCCGGCGCCCGGTATGCGGACGGCCTGCCAGGGAAGACCGTCGGGTTGGGCTGCTTCCATCACCCGTGGGGCCGCCAGACCTTTGCGGATCAGCAGATTGAGCGCGGGCACCGCGACCAGCGCAAGGGCGAGCAGCAGGATGGGGGTTGCGGTCATCGGGCGTGGGGTGGCTTCCGGGGTGCGGCGGCGGGCGTCCGCCAGCTGAGCATGGGGAATTTCATCGTCGGCGGCGAGGCCGGCTTCCGGGAATAAATGGGTATCCATATAATCGTGCCCATGAACCCTACCCCTTCCGTCAGCGGTGTGGCCGATGCACCCACCGATACCCTCGCCTTTGCCGTCCTCAAGCAGTTTCGTCTGATCTATGGTTCAGTCAAGCAGCATTTTCGTGAAGTCGAAAACAGCTGTGGCGTGTCGGGGTCGCAATTGTGGCTGCTCCACGAGATTGCCCATACCCCGGGCGTGGGGGTGTCGGCCCTGGCCGAGCGTCTGTCCATCCACCAGTCCACGTGCAGCCAGTTGGTGGACAAGCTTGAAACCCGTGGCCTGGTGAGCAAGCAGCGGCGGCCGGATGACCAGCGGCGGGTGGGCCTGCAACTCAGCGACAAAGCCACTGCCGTGCTGGCCGCGGCCCCCGGGCCGGTGGAGGGCGTGTTGCCCCAGGCCCTCAGGGGCCTGCCCGACGAGACCCTGTCGCAACTCAACGCCAGCCTGGCCCAGGTGATCGCCCAGCTCGTCACCCGCGACGAGCGCAGCGCCGACAAGCCCCTCGCTGACCTCTGACCCGTCTCCCGCCGCGCTCCCCGGGATTGCGCTTTCGGCCAACCCGGTTGCACATCCTGCCGATCTGCTGCGGGGGTGTCCGGGGGAGGGGCTGGCGCCGCTACACTGGCTGCACAACAACACCTGGAGACAGCCGTGAGCGCCCTTCCCGTCAGCCGTTACCCCGTTCCCGAACTTGCCAACCTGCCCGCCGACATCCGCGACAAGATCCTCGCCGTGCAGGAAAAGGCCGGCTTCGTGCCCAACGTCTTCCTCACCCTGGCCCACCGGCCGGCTGAGTTCCGCGCCTTCTTCGCCTACCACGACGCCCTCATGGAGAAGGACGAAGGCCTGACCAAGGCCGAGCGCGAGATGATCGTGGTGGCCACCTCTGGTGCCAACAACTGCCTGTATTGCGTGGTGGCCCACGGTGCCATCCTGCGCATCCGCGCCAAGAACCCCCGCGTGGCCGACCAGCTCGCCACCAACTACCGCAAGGCCGAGATCACCCCGCGCCAGCGCGCCATGCTCGACTTCGCCATGAAGCTCGCCCTGGATTCGGGCGCTGTCGGTGACGAGGACATCGCCGCCGTGAAGGCCCATGGTTTTGACGACGAGGCGGTGTGGGATATCGGCGCCATCACCGCCTTTTTCGCCATGAGCAACCGCCTGGCCAACCTTAGCGGCATGCGGCCGAACGACGAGTTCTTCCTGATGGGGCGGCTGCCGAAGGGTTGAGGGTGCGATGGCTTGGCGCAGGGCGATCACCCTGCGCCGGAGGCGCCGCGGATCTCGCGCAGCCCTTTCGCTGATTAAAGCGCGGGTGTGCGCGGCTGCCTACACCGCCAGAAAAGCGGAGCCGCCCTCTTTCTTGACCCATTCTTCATCGCTCTTGACGAGCTTTTCGGCCCTCCGGGCGAGCTTGATGGCAATGGCGATGGATCGGTCGACGAGGGCGTCTTCATTGACCGTGCTCAGTTCAACCGTCTGGATCAGGCCGGAGAAGATGGTGGCGGACATGCTCGCCACCACCGACTCGCTATGCTGAAGGTGCAGGAATTCTTCATTGGCCATGGGGGTTTTCCTTTCTGGAGTTGGAGAGGGTCAAAGCCGTCGATGGATGTGTGCCGTGATCGCGAGCCCACCCGGCGTGGGGTGTTTATCGAAACTGGACGTCCAGCATGACGACGGGTTTTTGCGCTGGCGACTCCGCAGGATGTGCGCTTGAATACACGACCAGTGAGAGGGGAACCTGCGGTGCCTGCGCATGCAACTGTTTGCACTGCTCGCCCAGAACCTCGGCCACGGAGGGCTCCTTGACGCTGTAGACCTTGAGATGGACGCCTCCGGATGTGAAGGGGCCGATCTTCCAGCCGCCCGCCTCCCAGAGAACGCGAGGGCACGAGGTTCTTTCCGGGCAGGGCTGAAGGCGTTCCAGTTCCTGAGTGAGGGATTGGCTGTAACGCTGTGCCTCCGCGGCGTACATGTGCGAACTGCATCCGCTGACCCCAAGGCACGCAAGAAGAATGGGCGGAAGCAGGGATGACTTGACGATAGCGGGCGGCAAGCGCCGGCTGCTTGACATCCGACAGCCGCCGGAACCATTGAACTGCTTGTCGCCTTTGGGGCCGAACGCCTGCGCACTCGCTCCCTCGTTCTTCCCGTTGCCAGCCGCTCGCATATCCGCCCTGTATCCGTTGGTCAGGGTGATGCTCGCATCCCTGTTCCCATCGTCCTATGAACTGTTCCACTCGGGGTGGGGCACGCTGAAGGTGCCAGTGCCCTTGTGCCGAGCTGATGAAGCTCACCGGTGTTCTGTTGGCACGTATTCAGGGGCTGTCGAAGTCCCGTATCATTTTTCGATGCACTCCGCGATTTCGAACTTCCCGTCCGCCCTGCTGCTGCGTCACGTCGTGCTGGGGGCGCTCGCCGCCGTGCTGCTGGCCGGTTGCGCCTCCACGCCGCCCTCGCCGCACACCCTTGACGTGGATCCGCAGATACGGCTGCCCGCCGTGCCCGGAACGGCACAGGACCGGCGCGGGCGTTTCCGGGAGGTGTTGTGCTCCGTGCTCGAGGCCCGCAAGGATGCGCTGCCCGATCACCGGGACTGCGATCTGGCCTTGACCCGGCTTGAACCGGAGCCTGCGGGCACGGGGGCGCCGGTTGAACTGGGCACGGTGCAGCGCAAGCTCTCGCTGCTCTTCGTGCCCGGCGTCGGCTGGGACTGCTTTGCGGACTGGTTGGCCATGGAGGACACGATTCCCCGGCATCTGGGGCAATTCGGGTTCGACATGCATACCGTGCCCATCGACGGTCTTGGCAGCAGCGCATCCAACGCCATGCGGATCCGGGATTCCGTTCTCGCGATGCCCCGGGACGACTCGGGGCGCAGACTCGTATTGATGGGCTACTCCAAGGGGGCTGTCGATGTACAGGTGGCCCTTGCCCGCCATCCGGAGATTCACCACCGGGTGGCGGCCGTGGTCAGTCTGGCCGGTGTCATCGGCGGTTCGCCCCTGGCCGAGGAGATGGACGAAGACGAACTCGATGTGCTGAAGCATTTTCCCGGCGCCCGCTGCGCCCCGGTGGATGGCGGCGTGATCAACGACATCCGGCCCGGGACGCGCCGGGCCTGGCTGGACAGCCATCCCCCCGTTCCAGGTATTGCCTACTATTCGTTGATCACCGTCCCGGCGCCCAGTGAGGTTTCACGATTGCTGCGCAGCACCTACAAGACGTTGGCCCTGACCGACGCAAACAACGACAGTCAGGTGATTCTCGCCGATCAATACCTGCCGGGCAGCGCCCTGCTCGGTTTCCTAAATGCCGATCACTGGGCTGTAGCGGTGCCAATCGCACGCACCCATGGCATCTTCGGTACGCTTCTGGTTGATCGCAACGCCTATCCCCGCGAGGCGCTGTACGAGGCGCTCATGCGCCTGATTGCCGAAGACATGCACAAGACCGATACGGCCCTGGCGCGTTGAGCCACTAAATGGCCTCAATACAGGTTGGCTGGCGATGCCGCCCTAGTGCCTGTCCTCCCGGGAGCCCGCGTCGCCGATGGCGACCCGCTTTCCAATGGCGACCAGCCGAGCCGGATCGGTGCCGGCCAGGTCGATGCTCAGCGTAAGCACCCCTACGCCGGAGTGGGCCTCCCGTGCCAGGGTGAGGATCAGGGACTTGATCAGCATCGCTTCGTCGTGGATGCCTTCGGAGGGGGCGACGGCCTCACGGGGGCCGCACGGCAGGTGGAGGGTGATGCGCATGGCGGAACCCACGGGGGCGATGGAGACGCGACCAGCCTAGCGGCGTGCGCGTGACCGGGCTTGACCCTGCCCGCCAACGGGCATGACATTTCGCGCCAATGTGGGCAGGCCGCCCTTCAGCTGCCAGGGGACTGGCGGTATTGGGAGGGTGCCTGACCGCTCCAGCGCTTGAATGCGCGGGTGAAGGCACTCTGTTCCGAGAAACCGAGAAGGAAGGTGATTTCGGTGACGCTTTTGCGCGGATCGTCCAGGTAGCGCAGGGCGAGCTCATAGCGGGTCTTTTCGAGGAGACCGCGGTAACTGAGCCCCAGGGTGGCCAGTTTGCGTTGTAGGGTGCGGGTGCTGAGGCCTAGGGATTCGGCCAGCCGGGTGTCGCTGGGCTCGCCCGAGGTGAGTTCGTGCAGCAGGTGAGCCCGGCAGCGGCTTTCCAGGTCGTCGTTCTGAAGCGTCGCCAGTTCCGAGGCCAGGATGTCGTCACAGGTGGTGGCGAGTTCCCGGTTGGAGGTGGGGAGAGGGCGGTCCGCGACCGGCCAGGAAAGGAGGAAGCTGTCCTGCGCTTCGCCAAACCGCACGGGGCAGCCGAAGAAATCAGCGTAGGGCCGAACGGTGGCCGGCGTCGGCCGGCGCAGCGTGACCAGGGCCGGCGTCAGATCGGCGCCATCGTTGGTGCGGCACAGGGAAACGATCAGCGACAGTCCGAAATCCGCCATGACCCATCCGGTCGGGGTGTTGCCACGCCCATGGTCATAGATGAACAGCAGGCCCTCGGGTGTTTCAACGCAACGGCTTGCCATGCGCTGCCCCAGGGTCTTGGTGTAGCGGGCCATGCGCTTCAGCGCGGTGCGCAGGGAGCCGCTGGAAAGCCAGGCATAGCCCAGTGTACCGAGATGGGAGGGGTGCCAGCATTCGGCGGCCCCCAGCGCAAAGGCCGGGTCCGGTATGCACCGGGCCGCCTCCTCGAAAGCCGAGTCCAGCAGGGCGCTGGGCAGGCGCGTCCGCGCATCGGGGAAGGCTGTCGAGGGGATGCCGAGTCCCCGGGCAAAGTGTGCCGGATCGATGCCGTGGCGTTCGATCAGGCGCAAACCGACCAGACCGAAGGATGCGAGGAAGGTCTCTGTCGCCATGCCCGCCGGGAATGAAAAGGGTTGGCGGGCATCATCAGTCCACTGGCGGGTTTATTCAAGTGCCGCCGGGGTGAGGGCGACCACCTGTGGCGTTTCTTCACACGGATCAAGGTTTTTCGTTGTGACGTGCACTAGCATGGAACTGTAACTAAAACCCCGAGCAGATCATGGATGTTTCCCGCCGTCGCTTTCTGGGTGGTCGCCCGCCCGGGCCGGCGCCTTTCCGTCCGCCCTGGAGTCTCTCCGAGGCCCTCTTTCTTGATCGCTGCACGCGCTGCGACGATTGCCTGAAGGCGTGCCCCACCGGCCTCCTGCTGCGAAGCGCGGATGGCTTTCCGATTGCCGATTTCAGCCAGGCGGCGTGCACGCTGTGCGGTGACTGTGCCCGTGCCTGTGCGACGGGGGCCATCGGGCACGACACCACGCTCAGCCCCTGGTCCTTCGGTATTGCCATCGGCGAAGGCTGCCTGGCCCACCAGAACGTCGACTGCCGGGTGTGCGGCGAGCTTTGTGACACCTCGGCGATCCGCTTTCGGCCTCGCATCGGCGGTGTGCCCCTGCCCGAGGTGGACAACACCTTGTGCACCGGCTGCGGCGCCTGCATGGCCCCCTGTCCCGTCACCGCGATCCAGCGTGTGGCCCTCAACCCAGCCCCGGAGCTTCCATGAACATCGTCAGTCTCGTTTTGCGCATCAAGCCGGAGACCCGTGCCGAGGCCGAGGCCGCCCTGTGTGCCTTTCCTGGTGTCCAGTGTCACGGCATGTCGGATGACGGCAAGCTCGTCGTCACCGTCGAGGATGCCGAGGGCGCGGCCATGTCCGACACCCTGATCGCCCTGCATCGGGTGCCCGAGGTGCTGGCGGCAACGCTGGCCTACGAGCACACCGACGCCATGCTTTCCGATTCCCTGCCCGAAACGCTCCCCCAAGCCACGCAATCCACGAATTCCCCCTGCGAGGAGGCTCAATCATGACCATCAACCGACGCGATTTCATCAAGACCCAGGCCAT
>JAEUNV010000542.1 GCA_016790385.1 Zoogloea sp. | reverse complement strand
CCAACGCGCCATGGACCGCTTCGACCAGTGCCTTCGACTCAAATTCCGCTTCACCCATTGGGTGATCCTCCTCAGCTCAGTCAAACCCACGCCAGCACTGAGTTTGACGCAGTTTCGGACGGCCCAACTAAGGAAAATAGGATAATTGTAATAAATGATTCCTTCCGCGCATTTTTTCTGCTTCTTTCCAGCGATTCTGAGCGGGCTGTGAAGGATTCCTCAGCAACGGAGAGGTCCAGAAGGAATAATAAAAACAATAAAAGTATCAATTGCCCCCAGCCTGGACACCCCATGCCCCACGAAGCGATTGCCGCCAGCCCCAGCAGAGAGAAGCCCGGATTGCACATGGGCAGCCTTGAGGCTGAGCTTGTGCTTGGGGAGGGGGCGGAGCGGCGGGCTTCCCGCGCCATCGACATCCTGGTGCTGCGGGAAGATGCGGAGAGCGGGCAGGCCCTTGCGGACAGTCTGACCGAACTTCTGCCCGCTGGCAGCCGGACATCCGCCACCCGCAATGGCTTTGAAGCCCTGATCGAGATTGGCGAGCGTCGCCCGGACGTTCTCGTCACCGATCTCGGCGTTGCCGGCCTGGATTTCTTTCGCATGGTCCATTTTTTGAGGGACCACGCCCGGGACAGCCTGATGGTGGTTGTGCTGGTTGCCTCCGAAGCCGATCGGGCCGGCGTCCGCGAACGGCTGCCAGACGATGTCGCCGTGATCGGCGCGCCGACGGAAAACGCGAGTCTCGCGGCGCGGGTATGGGCGTTGTTGAAGGATGGCCCGTAAGCGTATTCAGCCGGCGACGATCAGAAGATGGCTTGAGGGGAGTCTCGCCCCGATCTCGAGGCGTTTCCACGGAGAGCCGCCGCCTGTGCGGCTGTATGCCCAACGGAGAATGGTGTAATGATTAAATCCGAAGCCCGCCGTGACGGGGGCCATCGCCTGCTGATCGCCGGCCCGATGACCCTATCGACGGCGGACCACTGGCGGGAGCGCCTGCTGGCGGTGGACGACGCGCAGGGCGACATGGAGCTGGATATGTCCGGAGTCAGCGATATCGACGCCGCGGCGATACAGTTGCTGGTGTGCCTGCGCCAGCAGGCGCGGGGGGCGTCGCGCCGCCTGCGTCTGCTGGCACCCAGCACCTGCGTGCATGAAGCACTGGATTTCTGTCACTTGAGCGAATTCTTCGAGATCCCGCGGGCCGCCCGGCCCTGATCCGCTGCGGCGGGCCCACCCCTGGCAGGCCCGCCGAGTTTGGCGGAGCGGTGATCTCAGCCCGGCATCAGCCGCAGGTGCCCACGGCGCCGCAGGCGGTGCAGAAGTCGCAACCGTCCTTGCGGATCACCGAATGGTTGCCGCACTCGCTGCACAGGGCGCCCTGCATCAACTTGGGCTCGTTCTCGTCGCGGGGGGCTTCGAGAATGCCCATCTCGCGAGTCGGGTAGCCGGCTTCGTCGAGCACGCCGAGCATGGCGTAGCGGTGGATGATCAGCGCGGCCAGATAGGCGACGGTGGAAGGCCAGTTCTGCTGACGGCGGGTGCCGGGCACGAAGGCCATGAAGTCACCCAGGGGTTCCGGGTAGTCGATGAGCTTGCGCAGCTTCATGCCGATCCAGGCCGGGTCCATGACGCGCATGTCGAGGGACAGGATGCGCGACAGGCCGTCCAGGGCGCGGGGGTAGTTGCCCGACAGCCACATGGAGTAGGGGCGGGTGACACCGTCCGGCAGAGTGATTTCCTTCAGGCCGAGGACGAAGTCTTCGCCGGTGGCCGGGTTCTGGATATCCACCGTCCAGGACAGGGTGCCATCGGTGCCGGTCTTGGGCTCCTGCAGGCTGAACACGCTGTCGAGCACCGGGGTCGGCAGGTCGCCGTCGAGGGCATTGAGCTTTTCGCAGCGGTAGCGCACCACCTGGGCAAAGGCGGCCACCACGCCGGGCATCAGCTTTTGCTCGCCGTGGGGCGGGAAGCGCAGTTCGAAGGGCTTTTCGCCAACGGTCCTGGACAGGGCTTCGAGCTTGAGCTTGAGCCAGCCACGGTCATTGGCGCGCATGTCCATCGACAGGGTCTTGGCCACCGCACCCAGGCCGCGGGGCTGATCAGCACCGTTAACCCACACTTCGAAGGGGAAGGCGCCCTTGGCGGGGCTGTCCTCAACCGGGTCCATATGGCCGACGAAGAGGGCGAAGTTGCCCTGGGGCGTGTTGAGCATGTAGGTCCAGGATGCATTGCCATCCGGCAGATCCGGGCGGCCGGGCCAGCGCAGGGACGACAGCACCGGAGCGGGCAGGCTCTTGATGGACAGACGACGGTTGGTGTCGTCGGACATTTCCACGTCCTGGGGCTGCTTCTGCTCACTGCTCGGCGTCACCGACAGCACGGAGCCCAGCACGCTGTTGGGGCGATAGGTGGCCAGCCCCTTGAGGCCGGACTTCCAGGCGTCGAGGTAGAGGTTTTCGAACTCGGTGTAGGGGTAGTCGGCGGGGACGTTCACCGTCTTGGAGATGGAGGTGTCCACATAGGGCGCCACCGCGGCCACCATGTCCTTGTGGGCCTTGGCGGAGATCTCCAGGGCGGTCACGAAGTAATCGGGCAGCCTGGTGACATCGCCACCCAGATGCTTGTACAGGCGCCAGGCGTAATCCTCGACCGCGTGCTCCTTGAAGGTGCCGTCGGCCATGCGCTTCTTGCGGGTGTAGGTGTAGGAGAACGGGGGCTCGATGCCGTTGGACGCATTGTCGGCAAAGGCCAGACTGATCGTGCCGGTGGGGGCGATGGACAGCAGGTGGGAGTTGCGCAGGCCGTGCTTGCGGATCCTGTCCTTCACCTCGGTCGGCAGACGGGAGGCAAAGTTGCCGCCGGAGAGGTAGAGATCGGCGTTGAACAGCGGGAAGGCGCCGCGTTCCCGGGCCAGCTCGACGGAGGCCAGATAGGCCTGATCGCGCATGAACTCGGAGATACGGGTGGCCATGGCGCGGGCTTCGTCGGTGTCGTAGCGCAGGCGCAGCATGGCCAGGGCGTTGCCCAGGCCGGTGAAGCCGAGG
>JAEUNV010000530.1 GCA_016790385.1 Zoogloea sp. | reverse complement strand
TGTCGATGAGACGGTGGCACTCGGCCAGGGCGGTGACGTGGGCCTCGTCGCGGATCTCGCCCACGTCGCGGCCGATGAGGCTGCGGGCCAGGGTGGTCTTGCCGGTGTTGGTGTGGGAGACGAGGCTGAGCTGGATCGTGGCAGGCTGGAAAGTCACCGGGATGCTTCCTTGCGGGAGGTCAGGTCGACGAGGTGGGCCAGTGCGTCGGCAAGGCCGGAGGGGGCCGCGTCGAGATTGACAAAGGCGGAGGCCACGCCGTGTTTGTCGAACAGGCGGGTCCACACCCGGCAGCGTTCGTCGCGGCGCTCGGGCTGGCCGGCAAAGCGGGCCACGAAGCTGCCCTCGTCCACCAGGGCGGCCAAGGGCGTGCCCTGGGGAAGTCTGCTGGCCAGGGCGCTCAGGAAGCGGCCGTGGTTCTCGTCTTCGGGGGTGGCGGTAAGGCTGAACACCGCCAGGGCCAGGGTGCTGCCCTTGTCCGGCTGGGCACTGGCCGGGAGGGCATCTTCCTCGCCGAAGGCGATGGACGGGCTCAGTTGCAAAGTGGCACGGGGCCCGAAGGCACTGACGATGGCCTCCTTGAGCTGAAGGGCGGTGGCCGGCGACAGGTCGTAGCTGTAGGGCACCAGGTGAAGGTGGGCGCCCTGGCCGGTGTAGCTGCGTTGCAGGTTTTGAAAGTAGCTGTCCGTCAGGGGCAGGGGAAAGTGCCGCTCCAGATGGCGGGCGGCAAAACCGCTGAGCAGGGCCAGCACGGCCCGGGGCAGCACCACCGCCAGCGCCAGGGTGGTGGCGAAGAGATGGATCCATGGCGCGGCGTTTTCGCCCGGGTTGTCTGGGAAGCGCAAAGTCGCAAGGTGGTCGGCGTCGGGGATGGGCAAGCCGGTGAGGGATGAAGCCGGGCCGAGAATCAGGCTGAGGGCCTGGTGGACCTGCCCGGCGTCGAGGAAGGTGCTCTCCCAGCCGGCCTGGAAGTGCAGCACCAGCCCACGGGTGTAAAGGGCGGCGATGGCGCCGAGGGCGAAGGCCATGGCTGCCAGGTGGAGCACCCGTCCCACCCGGCGCGCCGTGAGGGGGGCCGATACCCGCGCCCACTCGGTGCGGAAGCGGGTGCCCGGCGTGCCCTGGCCGGCGTCGCCAGCGCCTTCGTGAAGCGCGCCGCCCAGACGTGCAACGGCACGCCACACAACGCCCTTCTTCGGCCTTGCGCTGCGGAAGGGGTCGGTGAGCCCATGGACCAGGATGCCCACATACACCAGCAGGTTCCAGGCAATCAGCCCGAGCAGCGGGAAGGCCAGCAGATTCACGTAACGGGTCGGGCCCACCGCGTCCATGAGTATCCCCAGGGCGAAGGACAGGGCCACCAGCACGCTGCCCACCCAGGGCCGCCAGTGGCGTCCGGTGGCCAGGCGCCTGAAGGCCTTGTCCCGGTCGCCGAGCTTTTCCATGGCGAGCTGGCCGCGGCGGGCCAGGAAGCGGTCGGCATCGGCGCCTTCACCCACCACTTCGCCGGCGGCGCGGGTGGCCCAGGCGGCATCCGCCGCGCTCCAGGGTGAGTCCGCCCCTTCCGAGGTTTCGAGGGCGCGGATCAGGACGACATGGCGGGCGGAGGCTTCATTCATGCGCTTGTCTTCGGGAGGGCTCGGGGCTGCAAGTGTACTCCCCCTCCCAGGCGGGGGCCTACCGGCCCGCCCCATCGGACGGTGTGCGGCGGGGGAGGGCGCTTCACCAGATCATCAAGCTGCATCGCAGCATTTGATCAATTGATGCACTCATAAATACCGCTGCTCACCAAAATCTCGAGAAAATTTGTATTTCTCCTTTATGAATCAGCGGCTTGTGATGACGGGCACGGGCCTTGAATAGGAGATGGAGACTTCCACAGACCAGCGAGAAAAAAATGATCAATCCGACAAGCCCGCCGCCCGTGGATGTGAGCCGCAAGTACGTGCGGCTGGTGGAGCGGCGTCCCGATGGATTGGTGGAGTTCGAGTTCTCGATTTCCGACCCGGCCCTCTTCGTCGAGATGCTTCTTCCCGAGGCCGCTTACGAAGAGTTCTGCCTGACCAATCGGGTGATCCTGCTGGAAGGGGAGCGCCCGGAAGAGGGCGAGGACGACTTCAACTGGAGCCTCCGCGAGGCTACCCATCAACGTTTCCGGTGAGCGGGCGAAGCGCGCCCCCGCACCCGTAGCACAGCACAACAACACAGGAGGAGAGACACATGCAGATCGACCTGCGCACGGTATCCATCAAGCCCCTACGGCAGACCTTCGACCACATCGCCCGGCGTATCGGCCCGGACAAGGCGGCGACGCGCTACCAGGAAGGCACGCTGGATGTTCAGGCCACCCACAACTTCCACTACCGCCCCACCTGGGACCCGGAGCACGAGATCTTCGATGCCTCGCGCAGCGCCATCCGCATGGCCGACTGGTACGCCTTCAAGGACCCCCGCCAGTTTTACTACGGTGCCTACACCCTGGCCCGGGCCAAGCAGCAGGAAACGGCCGAATCCAATTTCGACTTCGTGGAAGGCCGAGGCCTCGCCGAGAGCCTGCCCGAGGCGCTGAAGGACACCGTGCTCAAGCTCCTGCTGCCCCTGCGCCATGTGGCCTGGGGAGGCAACATGAACGGTGCCTTCATCACCGCCTACGGCTATGGCACGGCGCTCACCCAGCCCTGCCTGTATCACTCCATGGACCAGCTCGGCATCGCCCAGTACATCACCCGGGTAGGCCTCCTCCTTGGCGACGACCCGAGCGTGCTGGACGAGGCCAAGCGCGAGTGGATGGAAGGGGAGGCCTGGCAGGGCCTGCGCCGCTACGTGGAAGACAGCTTCGTGCTGAAAGACCCGATGGAGTTGTTCGTGGCCCAGATGGTGGCGCTGGACGGGCTCCTCTACCCCCTGGTGTACGAAACCATCATCGACGACGTGCTCGCCGCCCAGGGAGGCACGCCCATCGCCATGCTCACCCAGTTCATGACCGACTGGTACGCCGAGACACGCAAGTGGGTGGATGCGACCGTCAAGGCCGCGGCTGCCGAATCTCCGGAAAACAAGGCCCTGCTCGAAAAATGGATCGCCCACTGGCGCGACCGCGCCGCCTCGGCGCTGATGCCCGTGGCCCAGATTGCCCTCGGCACCCAGGCCGACGCCCTCACCAGTGAAATGGTCAGCCAGTTCAACGCCCGCCTGGCCAAGGCCGGCGTCGCCCTCTGAAAAGGAAGCACGATGTCCAAGGTATTCATTGCCCTGCAAACCAACGACGACACCCGGTCGATCATTCAGGCCATCCTCGCCGACAACCCCCACGCCATCGCCAACGAGCAACCGGCCATGGTGAAGATCGATGCGGAAGGCTCCCTGGTGGTGCGCCGCTCGAGCATCGAGGAGCTGATCGGTCGTGATTTCGACTTGCAGGAACTGCACATCAACCTGATTTCCCTCACCGGCCACGTCGACGAGACCGACGACGAACTGACCCTGAGCTGGAACACCTGATCGCGCCAAGGAGACACGCAAAATGGACATGAAAGTCAGCAAGAAGAAGCTGGGCCTCAAGGAAAAGTACCAGCACATGACCCGCGGCCTGGGCTGGGAGACCACCTACCAGTCGATGGACGAGGTCTTCCCCTATGCCAAGTACGAGGGCATCAAGATCCATGACTGGGACAAGTGGGAAGACCCCTTCCGCCTGACCATGGATGCCTACTGGAAGTACCAGGCCGAGAAGGAGCGCAAGCTCTACGCCATCATCGACGCCTACGCCCAGAACAACGGCCACCTGTCG
>JAEUNV010000487.1 GCA_016790385.1 Zoogloea sp. | reverse complement strand
CGGGGAAGGAGATGCCGATTGGGAAGCGTGTGTGGCTGTCACCACCGGTACCGACCGTATCCGGCAACAGCAGGCGGTTGAGCCAGGAGTGGATGACGCCGTCGCCCGGACGCAGCGACACGCCACCGCGGGTGCTGATGAAGCTCGGCAGTTCGCGGTGCATCTTGACGTCAACCAGCTTCGGATACGCCGCAGTGTGGCAGAACGACTGCATCGTCATGTCAGCGGAGAAACCGAGGCAGGCCAGGTCCTTCAGCTCGTCGCGGGTCATCGGGCCGTTGGTGTCCTGGGAGCCGACGGTGGTCATCTTGGGCTCGCAGTAGGTGCCGGGCAGCACGCCCTTGCCTTCGGGCAGGCCACAGGCACGGCCGACCATCTTTTGCGCCAGGGAGTAACCAGCGCCGGTGTCGGCCGGGTTCTGGGGCAGGCGGAACAGGGTGGAGGGGGGCAGACCCAGGGCTTCACGGGCCTTGGTGGTCAGGCCGCGACCGATGATCAGGGGGATACGGCCACCGGCACGGACTTCGTCGAGGATGACGAGGGTCTTGAGCTGGGATTCGGCGATCACGGTGCCGTTCTTGAGGGCGGTGACCTTGCCGGAGGCTTCGTCCACCTTCAGCTCGATCTCGTCGCCCATGTCCATCTGGCCGGCGTCAATTTCGATGGGCAGCGCACCGGCATCTTCCATGGTGTTGAAGAAGATCGGGGCAATCTTGGAGCCCAGGCACACGCCACCAAAGCGCTTGTTCGGGACGAAGGGGATGTCTTCGCCGGTGAACCACAGCACCGAGTTGGTGGCGGACTTGCGGGAAGAACCGGTACCGACCACGTCACCCACGTAGGCGATCAGGTTGCCCTTGGCGGCCAGGGCTTCGAGCTGCTTCAGGGGGCCACGGGTGCCCGGCTCGTCAGGCTCGATACCCGGACGCGGGTTCTTGAGCATGGCCAGGGCGTGCAGCGGGATGTCGGGGCGGGACCAGGCGTCCGGGGCGGGCGACAGGTCGTCGGTATTGGTTTCGCCGGTAACCTTGAAGACGGTCAGCTTCTGGCTGGCGGGGACGGCGGGACGGGTGGTGAACCACTCGCCATCGGCCCAGGATTGCAGCACGGCCTTGGCGTTGGCGTTGCCCTTGTCGGCGAGTTCCTTCACATCGTGGAAGAAGTCGAACACGAGCAGGGTCTTCTTGAGGCCTTCGGCGGCGGCGGCACCGGTTTCGCCATCGGCGAGCAGGTCAATCAGGGGCTTGACGTTATAGCCGCCGAGCATGGTGCCCAGCAGTTCGGTGGCCTTGACCTTGGAGACCAGACCGCAGGCCACTTCACCCTTGGCCACCTTGGCCAGGAACTCGGCTTTCACCTTGGCGGCGTCATCCACGCCGGCGGGCACGCGGTGGGTCAGCAGGTCGACCAGGAAAGCCTCTTCGCCGGCCGGCGGGTTTTGCAGCAGTTCGACCAGGGCTTGGGTTTGCTGCTTCGACAGGGGCAGCGGCGGGATGCCGAGGGCGGCGCGCTCGGCAACATGCTGGCGGTAGGCTTCAAGCATGGGTAGATCCTTCCTAGACGGTGGTTACATGACAG
>JAEUNV010000477.1 GCA_016790385.1 Zoogloea sp. | reverse complement strand
GCCGGGTTAGCGGAACACCACCGTCTTGTTGCCATGCACCAGAACCCGGTCTTCCAGGTGATAGCGCAGGCCACGGGCGAGCACTGCCTTCTCGATGTCCTTGCCATAACGCACCATGTCCTCCACCGAGTCGGAGTGGTCGATGCGGATGACGTCCTGCTCGATGATCGGGCCTTGATCCAGCTCGGCGGTCACGTAATGGCAGGTGGCACCGATCAGTTTCACGCCCTTGATGTAAGCCTGATGGTAGGGCTTGGCGCCAACAAAACTGGGCAGGAAACTGTGATGGATGTTGATGATCTTGCCCGGATGGGCGGCGCACAGCTCGGGCGACAGGATTTGCATGTAGCGCGCCAGGACCATGGTGTCGCCGTGGGACTCCTCGAACAGGCGCTGGACTTCGGCATAGGCCTGAATCTTGTTGTCCACGGTGACGGGAACATGGTGGAAGGGAATGCCGTGCCACTCGACAAAACCCCGGAAGGTTTCGTGGTTGGAGATCACGCAGGGGATCTCGATGTCGAGTTCTTTTGATTGCCAGCGTGCCAGCAGGTCGTAGAGGCAGTGTTCCTGCTTTGACACCAGCACCACCACCCGCTTCTTCACCGCCGAGTCGGTGATCTTCCAATCCATCTCGAGTTCCTCGGCGATGGGGCGGAAGCGCTCACGGAACTCGGTGAGCATGAAGGGCAACGAGTCGGCACGGATCTCGATGCGCATGAAATAGCGTCCGCGCTTGTCGGCCTCAAGGGCGGGCTCGGCGTGGAGCGCGGTTTCGAGGATCCAGCCCTTGTGCTCGGCAATGAAGCCGGACACCTTGGCAACAATGCCGGTGCGGTCGGGGCAGGAGGCGGAGAGGGTATAGAAGCGTTCGCGGTGCATGGTGGTCGGTGCGCCGGCCGGTGGGCCGCAGCCGGCGCTGGGGGAAGGGTCAGATGCGGGCGGAGGCGGCGCGGATCTGGGCCATTAGGCCGCTGTATTCGCGCTCCACGGGGAACTGCGGGAACTCGGCGATGACCTTGTCCGGGGCGCGGAACAGGATGCCGGCGTGGGCTTCCTGGAGCATCGCGGTGTCGTTGTAGGAGTCGCCGGCGGCGATCACCTTGAAGTTGATCTCCTTGAACCGCTGCACGGCTTCCTTCTTCTGATTGGCCATGCGCAGGTGATAGTTCACCAGGTAGCCCTCGGCATTGGCCTCCAGCTTGTGGCAGAACAGGGTGGGCATGCCCAGCTGCTGCATCAGCGGCATGGCGAACTCGTAGAAGGTGTCGGAGAGGATGATCACCTGGAAGTCCTGGCGCAGGGCGTCGAGGAAGTCCTTGGCGCCGGGCTCGGGGCCCATCTCGGCGATCACTTTCTGGATGTCGGGTAGGCCCAGCTTGTGCTGCTTGAGCAGATCCAGACGGTACTTCATCAGCTTGTCGTAATCCGGCTCCTCGCGGGTGGTGCGCCGCAGTTCGGGAATGCCGGTGCGCTCCGCGAATTCAATCCAGATTTCGGGGACGAGAACACCTTCGAGGTCGAGACAGACGAGTTGCACGGCGGAATGCTCCAGATGACGGCGGTTGATTTGGCAAGTCCGGAATTCTAACAAACGGGGGCGAAGGATCGCAGTGAAGAGTTGTCAGTCGACGGCAGCTACCCGGCGCACAGTGTGAACTACTTGATGTCATGGGCAAGGGGATTCGGCTAAAGTCCGGAATCCTGTGTTGTACGTCGAGCCCCCCATGTCTTCCCGTCCTTCCGCAGGCTGGTTCGAATACCTGCCTGTTCAATTGCTGGTCCTGGCGGCCGTGTGCGTCGTGTCCCTGTGGTCTGCCTGGATCGGGTTCGTTGCGTCGGACGATGAGTACTACGTGATGTCCGCCCTCGGCTGGCGGGAGCATTTCCCCTATGTCGCCGAGCATTTCGGGACCATCCGTGCGTCGGTGGCGATTCCCATGGCGCTGGTCATTGCGGCCCTTGGCGAGAGCGAATGGTCCTTGAGTCTGGCCGCGGCCCTCACGCTTTTCGCTGTGGCTGCGGTCACGATGTACATGCTCAACGGGCTGCTGTCGCGGGGGGCGGCGCTGATCACTTCCGTTCTGCTTCTTACCGCGCCGATCTACGCGCTCAAGTCCACGACCCCCAACGCAGACGTCCCCGAGCTGTTCTTTGTGATCCTGAGCTTCTGGCTGTTCTGGCGTGGGTGCGTCGGCCCGGCGTGGCGGGGGTGGCTGCTGGCCAGCGGGCTGAGTGCCGGGCTGGCCTTCTCGGCCCACGAGCTGAGCGCGGCGCTGATGATCTTCTACGGCATGCTCTTCCTGCGCGGCTATCGCCTGCCGCGCCTTCGCTACGGCTGGATCCTCGTGGGTTTCGCCGCCGTGATCGCTGCCGAGTGCCTCTACTATGCGGTGGCGGCTGGAAATCCGCTGCATCGCTTCGAGTTGTTGCTCAGAGGGGTGGCTGCGTCCCACGACCGGGTCGAGGTTGGCTTTCTTCAGATTGCGTCGGGCGGCACCTTGCATGTGTGGGGGCCCATTGATCCGGTCGTCATGCTCCTGACCCATCACAACTTCAGTCTGATCGGATGGGTCGCGGTGCCGGCGGTGATGTGGCTGCTCGGGCGGGGTTGGCGCGACGAGGCCCCCGCGCCGGCGCTGGCCCGCCTTGCCCTGGGCATGGCGGTGACGTGGACGGTTTTCAACACCTACATGCTGCGGGAGATCATTCTCCTGCCGCGTTATTACATGGTCACCGCCTACTTCCTGGTGCTGGTCAGTGCCGTGTGGCTGGCCTGCGCCGTATGGCCCAGGCGCCCGAAGACGGTGGTGGCGATCATCGTTGCCGTCCTTCTGGCCAACATGCTCTGTGTTGCGGTGGATAACAAGAACCCCAAGTTCGCCCAGCGGGCTCTGGTCGACTATCTGAAGCATTCCACGGGTACGGTCTACACCGACCCCCTCACCGCCGACGATACCGACTGGTATTGCCGTTGGGCCAGGGTGGATTGCGGCCGGATCGTCACCACCCCCCCGGGGGAGGGCGCGGTCTATTTCTGGAATCCGCGGAACACCGCCGAGCCGAACCGTTTCGTCAAGCAGGATGCACTCCCGGCCTACCGGCCCGCTCCAGCCTGGGAAAAAATCTCTACAATCGAGGGCGAACCCATGCTCATCGGCCGTGCCCTCCGCATGACGGGCTTGGCATCACGCGTTCCGGAGCGGGTTCTCCAGCGTGTGACCTCGCCCAACCCTCCTGCTCATCTTTATGTCGTCCACAACTGAAATGAACATGATCCATGCCGGATCGGGGATGGACACCGCTGCCCCTTTGCCCTTGCGCATTGCAGTGGTCATTCCCAGCTACAAGGTCAAGGCCCATGTGCTTGATGTGATCCGCCGGATCGGCCCCGAGGTGGAGCGCATCTATGCCGTGGATGACGCCTGCCCCCAGCAGAGTGGCCGCTTCATCCAGGAGAACTGCTCCGACCCCCGGGTCAAGGTGGTTTTCAACGAGGTCAATCTTGGCGTGGGGGGCGCGGTCGTCGCCGGCTACCGTGCCGCCCTGGCCGATGGCATGGACGTCATGGTCAAGATCGATGGCGACGGGCAGATGGCTCCCGAACTGCTCCCCGATTTTGTCGAGCCGATTCGCAACTTCCTGGCCGACTACACCAAGGGCAATCGGTTCTATTCCTTCTACAACGTGCGCTCGATGCCGCGCATGCGCCTGTTTGGTAATGCGGTGCTGTCCTTCATGACCAAGATATCCAGTGGCTACTGGAGCATCTTCGATCCCACCAACGGTTACACCGCCATCCACCGCACGGTGCTGTCGCGCATCGATCTGGACAATCTGGCGCGGCGCTATTTCTTCGAGACGGACATGCTGGTGAAGCTGGGGGCCGAGCGCGCCGTCGTGCTGGATATCCCGATGGAGGCGGTTTACGCCGATGAGGAAAGCGGCTTGAAGATCTCGCGGATCGTCCCCGAGTTCATGCGCAAACACGCCTTCGAATCCATCAAGCGGGTGATCTACTCCTACTTAATCCGCGATTTCAGTTTTGCCTCCGTCAGCCTCGTCTTCGGCCTGCTGCTGATGGGGGGCGGCTTGAGTTTCGGTGTGGTCGAGTGGATCCACTCGGTGCGCAGCGGTCATGTGGCAAGCAGCGGAACCGTCATCCTGGCGGCGCTACCCATCATCCTGGGTTTCCAGCTCCTGCTCAGTTTCCTGGCCTACGACATCTCCAATCAGCCGCGCATCCCACTGCTCCAGCTTCTCCGGCATCCGTACTCCGCCAGATGACGCATCCGGCCCGCTCGTCCGCCCTGTCGGCCCAGGCGATCCGCTACCTGATTTCCGGTGGCGGGGTGGTTGCGCTGGATTTCCTGAGCTTCTACCTGCTGACCCGCCTGTGGCCCGACGCTTACGTGGCCGCCAATGTGGCGGCCAAAACCATTGGAGCCCTGAGCGGCTTCTTCCTGCACAAGCATTTCACCTTCGCCGGTGAGCAGGCGCACGGGGCGCCAACGCAGTTGACGCTCTACATCGCCCTCTATGTGTTCAACATGGCCCTCTCCAGCGCCATCATCTTTGGGGCGGTGGAGGTCTTGGGGTGGCACGAACTGCTGGCCAAGATCGTGGCGGACGTCATCGTGGTGGCCACATCCTTCGTGACCTGTCGTCTGCTGGTGTTCGCCCAGCGCGCGACGGGCGCGGTGCAGCGCCGCTGAACCGCGGCATGCCGGCGGCGCCCGTTCAGTCCGCCGGAATCGCTGCCAGGGCCTCGTGCAGTTCCAGCCAGCGCAGTTCCGCCTCGTCAATCTTCTGACCGAGTTCCGCCTGACGCTTCAACAGCGCGGGAACGTCACCGGCCTGGGGGCCGGTGTATAGATCCGGGTCGGCCAGACGCTCATCGATCTTCGTCTTCTCGGCGTTCCAGGGGGCAAGCTTCCTGTCCAGCTGTTCCAGCTCCTTCAGCAGCGGCCGGCGCGCAGCCAGACGCGCCTGGCGTTCCGCCGCGGCGGCTTCCCGGTCGGCCTTGCGGCTGGCCTTGTCGGCGGCCTTGTCCGGGCACTGGGCCGCGGCGCTGTCGGCCGCGCGACGCTGGGTCAGCCAGCTCTTGTAGTCGTCCAGATCCCCATCGAAGGCTTGCAGCCGGCCGTCATCCACCAGCAGGAAGCGGTCGCAGGTGGCGCGCAACAAGGCCCGATCGTGGGACACGATCACCATGCCGCCCTCGTAGTCCTGGAGGGCCAGGGTCAGGGCATGGCGCATCTCCAGGTCGAGGTGGTTGGTGGGCTCGTCGAGCAGCAGCAGGTTGGGCTTGCCCCAGATCAGCAGCGCCAGCGCGAGGCGGGATTTCTCGCCGCCGGAGAACGGGCCGCAGGGCGTGGTGGCCATGTCGCCCCGGAAGTCGAAGCCGCCGATGTAGTCGCGGAGTTCCTGCTCGCGGGTCTGCGGGTCGAGGCGCAGCATGTGCTGGAGCGGCGATTCGTCCGGGCGCAGGCTCTCCAGCGCGTGCTGGGCGAAGTAGCCGAGCGCGAGGCCCTTGCCTTCGCGGCGCTCGCCGGCGGTGGGCTTGAGCCCGCCCGACAGCAGCTTGATCAGCGTCGATTTGCCGGCGCCGGTGCGGCCCAGCAGGCCGATGCGCTCGCCCGGGCGGATGGTGAGCTTCATGCCGGCCAGGATCGGCTTGTCGGCGTAACCGACGGCGGCGTCCTCGATCTGCAGCAGCGGATCGGG
>JAEUNV010000424.1 GCA_016790385.1 Zoogloea sp. | reverse complement strand
CATCTCAGGAACGTGAAGGCCAGAGTGCTCCTGGTGGAGGACGACGAGATCAATCAGGAGGTGGCCCTGGCCCTCCTGTCGGATACGGGGCTCGTCGTGGATGTTGCCGGCAATGGCCGCGAGGCCGTGGAGCGCGTCCGGGAATCTGACTACGCGCTGATCCTGATGGACATGCAGATGCCCGAGATGGATGGCCTGGAGGCCACCGCGCGCATTCGGGCCATGCCTGATCGCCAGCGCGTGCCCATCCTCGCCATGACCGCCAATGCGTTTGAAGAGGACCGCATCCGCTGTATGGAGGTGGGCATGAACGACTTCATTTCAAAGCCCGTTGAGCCGGAACTGCTTTTCAGCCGATTGCGCTACTGGATTGCCCGCGGCGCGGCGTAAGCCCACTGCAGCACCTTGCGGCCATGGGCTCCCGTCGGCCGCCGCCATTCACTCCTTGAGTCGCGCCCCCCGCTGCCGGGCACCCGCCCCGCCCGGGGTGAGGGCGCTTTGCTGCCGCCGCAAGCTTCACGGGAAGCGCACCACCGGCCCCGAAACGCCCTGCCCCGGTGGTACGAAGGCGGGGGCGGGGTTGCCCGCCGGGCCCGCGTTCTTCACATAACGGTAGATGGCGCGCAGGTCTCCGTCGGACATGGCGTGCAGGTTGAACCAGGGCATGGGTGGGCGCGGCTTCATGCTGCGGGCATGGCGCAGCCACTCTGCTTCGCTCCGGTCTGCCATGAAGAGGCGCAGATTGGTGGCGTAAGTGGTGCCCCACGGGCCGCTCCAGCCCAGGGCGTCGCCCGTAAGCCAGGTGGATTCGGGGGTGTTCCCGCCCTGTTGCACGTAATCGGGCGAATGGCAGTCGTTGCAGCCCGCGGTCTGCACCAGATAGCGCCCCAGGGCGATCGGATCGCGAGGGCGCTCGGGGGTGGCGAGCGTGGGCTGCGCCACGAGGAGGGGGAAAACGAGACAGACAAGACGGAATTTCATGGGCTTGGCTCCTTGAACGGGTATGGACTAGCTGTGCCAGGGAAGCGCCAGCACCTCCCCGTCCGGATGCCGGGTGACGATCGGCGTGGCGGCAAAAATGCCGATGATTTCCAGCGCTTCGGTGCCCGTGTTGATGAGTTGGTGGACCTCATCGCGCGGCAGCGCGAGGGTCTGTCGGGCGCTGAACGGATAGGCCTGCCCCCGGCAGTGAATCTCTCCGGAACCGGAAAGGCACAGCACGACTTCATCGCTGTCGTGGCAGTGGGGCGGCGTCGCCGCGCCGGGCGCGATGGACTGCCGCCACACGGAGAGTTGCCGCAGCCCGTGAGCTGTGCCGGCCCAGGTGGCATGGTGGATGCCCGGCAGGCGGGTGGCCTCGGGAACGGGTTGGTCGAAGACTGGCATGGTGAGCTCCTTTGAAGGCGCAAGGCCCGCGGCCCTGTCGCATGCGTCGCAGTGTGGCGTGTCTCGATTGCTTAATGAAGAGCAGCTAATGCCGTAACATTGAAGATGTTTTGTCTTCAATTGCGGGAGTGCGCATGCAGGGTTTACAACAGTTCATTGCCTTCGCAGCCACGGCGCGGCATGGTGGATTTGCCGCCGCCGCCCGGGAGCAGGGCGTAGCGCCGTCCACCCTGGCCAAGGCAGTTGCACGACTCGAGATGGCGCTGGGGGTCAAGCTCTTCTACCGCACGACACGCCTTGTCACCCTTACCCCCGACGGCGAGCGTCTGTATGAACGCTGCCAGCGGGTGCTGGCTGAGGTGGATGACCTTCAGGCGGATGCCTTGGGGACGAGTGCCACGCCGACGGGCACGCTGCGCGTCGATCTTCCGGTGTTTTATGGAAAGCGCTTCGTCCTGCCCCTGCTCGCCGGCTTGTTGCGCAGCCACCCCGGCCTGCATCTGGATGC
>JAEUNV010000397.1 GCA_016790385.1 Zoogloea sp. | reverse complement strand
AAAGAGCACGCCGTTGTGGGCAAGGCTGATCTCGCCCGGCCGGGGTGTGCCACCACCCCCCACCAGGGCGGCGCTTGAGGCCGAATGATGCGGTGACCGGATCGGGCGGGCTCCCCAGAGCTCGGGCCGGAAGCTGCCCTCTACAGACTGTATGGCGGCGCTCTCCAGGGCTTCGTCGTCGTTCATGGGGGGCAGCAGGCCGGGCAGGCGCTGGGCGAGCATGGATTTGCCGGTGCCCGGCGGGCCGAACAGCAGCAGGGAATGCTGCCCGCTTGCCGCCACTTCCAGGGCCCGGCGGGCTTGGGACTGACCCTTCACGTCGGCCAGGTCGGGGTAGTCGGGCGACTGCGCGAGGGGCGGGCCGGCATAGGGTTCGAGGCGGGTGTGGCCGCAGAGGTGGGCGGCCACTGCCAGCAGGCTGGCGGCCGGGAGCAGGGAGACGCTTCGCACCAGGGCGGCTTCGGAGGCGTTGGCCGCGGGGAGGATCAGGGTTCGCCCGCTGCTGGCGGCCTGCCGCGCCAGGGCCAGGGCACCGCGTACCGGCCGCAGCTCGCCGGTGAGGGAGAGCTCCCCGGCAAACTCGTAGCCTGCCAGGCCCTCGGCCGGAATCTGTCCGGACGCGGCGAGGATGCCGAGGGCGATGGGCAGATCGAAGCAGCCACCTTCCTTGGGCAGATCGGCGGGGGCCAGGTTGACCGTGATGCGCCGCTGGGGAAACTCGAACTGGGAGGTTTGCAGCGCGGCGCGCACCCGGTCGCGGGCTTCCCGCACCTCGACATCGGGCAGGCCCACCAGAGTGAAGGCCGGCAGCCCGTTGGCGAGGTGGACCTCGACGCTGACCTCAGGAGCGAGGAGGCCGACGAGGGCGCGGCTTGTCAGGATGGCCAGACTCACGATTCATCCGATTTGGGTAAAACGCAAGTCTAACCGCAGGGCGCTCCCGGCGGTATGGCGATGTCATTGGCTGTCGCGGTATGCCTCAATTCCGATCAGCAGGCGCACTTCGTCCGACACCGAGGGAATGTTCTTGGTCATGCCGAATTCCGAGCGCTTGAGCCGGGCGGTGATGTCCGCGCCACAGGTTTCGCGCTTGTTGAGGGGGTGGGGCGCGCAGTGGAAGCGGGTCAGGCTCAGGCTGACCGGCCGGGTGACGCCCAAAAGCGTGAGCACGCCATCGGCGGAAACCGGCGTGTCGCCTTCGAAGTGCAGGCGGTCGGCCTTGAAGGTGATGTTCGGGAAGGCCTCGGTATTGAAAAAGCCCTCACCGCGCATGTTCTCGTTCCATTTGGCAAAGCCCATGTCGATCGAGGCCGCGTCGATGCTGACCTCCACGCTGCCCTTTCGGGCGGCCACGTCGAGGGTGATCCTGCCACTGGTCTTGTTGAAACGTCCGCGCTGCGTGGAAAAACCCAGGTGGTCGGTTTCGAAGACCGGGAAGGTGTGGTTGCCGTCGATGGTGTAATTGACCGGGGCCGCCAGGGCCGGGGTGGTGATGCAGGCGAGAAGGGCGAGGGCTTTCTTCAAAGGAGTCTCTCCGTGGACGGGGCTGAAAGCAGACGAGGGCGCCGCGGCGCCCTCGTTGGGACAACGGGTGGATCGACAGGTTCAGCCGGCCGGCGACGCAGGCCGGGAAGCCAGTTCGGCCTCCAGATGGGCGACCCGCGTTTCCAGGTCGGCCAGCTTTTCCCGGGTGCGGGCAAGCACTTCACGCTGGATCTCGAATTCCTCGCGGGTCACCAGGTCCAGTTTGGAGAAACCGCTGGCAAGCAGTGCGCGGGCATTCTTCTCGATGTCCTTGGCCGGACTGCTGGCGAGAAGTTCGGAAACCTTCGCGCCGATGTCGTCGAGAATTTTCGGGTTGGCCATGATTGCTACCTCATGAATTGGGAAGGGTAGGGTACGAGATCCCTGTCCTCAAAGTCTATCACCGCCACCGGGCTCCAGCCGGCGAGGCTGATGCACCAATATGGCGCCCCTTATTGGTGCATGATACCAAATTGGTGCGTGAGAAAATTATCATGCGCCGCAGCAACGGCCTGTCGTGTGGCGTAGCAAGCTGAAATAAAAAGGTATTTATATTTGGCACACGTCTTGCTTCAGCGAGTTCGCCAACTTTTGATTACTAGGAGAAACCCTATCATGCGCAAGACCGTCATCGCCTCCGCCCTGATTGCTGCCAGCGCTGCTCTGCCGAACGTGGCTTCCGCCGCCGATGCCACCCCGGAGCACACCTTCACCAGCAACGTGACGCTGGCATCCGAGTACATCTATCGCGGCATCGGTCAGACCAACCGCAAGCCGGCGGTGCAGGGTGGCTTTGACTACGCGCACTCCAGCGGCCTGTATGTCGGTACCTGGGCGTCCAACGTTTCCTGGCTGACCGATGGCAACTCCACCGTCAGCAACAGCATCGAGATGGACTTCTACGGTGGTTTCAAGAACACCGTTGGTGATTTCGGCTATGACGTGGGCCTGCTGCAGTACTTCTACCCGGGCTCCGGCTACGGCAACAACCCGAACACCCTGGAAGGCTACGTCGCGGGCAGCTATTCCTTCCTGACCCTGAAGTATTCCCACTCCTTCAGCGACCTGTTCGGCTGGGTGGGCAGCAAGAACTCCGGCTACCTCGATCTGACCGCCAACTACGAGCTGATCCCCAGCGTGAACCTCGTGGCCCACGTGGGTCGCCAGCGGGTTGCCGGTTCCAGCTCTGACGGCGCCTCCTACACCGACTGGAAGCTCGGTGTGACCAAGGACTTCAGCGGCACCGTGGTCGGCCTCAGCTACATCAACACCAACGCCAGCAGCGCCTGGTACACCAACGCATTTGGCAAGGATCTGGGCAAGGACCGCGTCGTCCTGTCCGTGACCCGCACGTTCTAACTCGCGAAACCGCGGGCGGCCCGAGGCCGTCCGCCGGAGGTACCCAGCCATGAAACTCGTTACTGCCATCATCAAGCCTTTCAAACTCGACGAAGTGCGTGAAGCCCTGTCCGCCATTGGCGTGCAAGGCATCACCGTGACCGAGGTCAAGGGTTTCGGTCGCCAGAAAGGTCACACCGAGCTGTACCGCGGCGCCGAATACGTGGTCGATTTTCTCCCCAAGGTGAAGATTGAAGCCGCCGTCAAGACCGAGATCCTGGACCAGGTGATCGAAGCCATCGAGAA
>JAEUNV010000384.1 GCA_016790385.1 Zoogloea sp. | reverse complement strand
TCCAGCACCTTGCGCAGCAGCGGGGCCAGATCGACGCCGTGGGCCGTGCCCTGGGGCTTGCGGATCCACGACAGCAGCACGGGGGTCAGGATCACCGCACTGATGGTCAGGGTCATCACCCACACCACCGACAGCAGGGTGAGCTTCTGCAGCATGGGGATCGGGCTCAGGGCCACCACCGCCATGCACGCCGCGTCGGCAACCACCCCCACCATGCCGGGGCGGAACAGATCCACCAGGGCGATGTGGGCCGCCTGACGCGAGGTTTCGCTGCCGTCGGCAATGTGCTCCAGCTCGTCATCGAAGCGATTGACGATCTGCACCGAGTGGGACACCGCCCGGGAGGTGATGAGCATGGCCACCACGATGACCAGGGGCTCGAAGTGGATGCCCAGCAGATTGCAGATGCCCAGGGCCCAGGTGGCGCTCACCGCGCCGGCCAGCAGGGGCAGGATCACCCCGCGCCAGGTGCGCAGCAGCAGGAAGAGCATGGCCAGGGTCAGGGCCAGGGCGATGGCCACCAGCCTGAGGGTCTCCGGCAGGTAGTGCTCCACCCAGCCGTACAGGATGGGGGCGCCCACCACCCGCACACCCACCCGGTCGCTCTCCACCTTTTTCACCAGGGCGCCGATCTCGTCGAAGACCTTGGTGTAATCCACTTCCCAGTCGATGAAGTCCACGGTGATCAGCGTGGCCTGGAGATCCTTGGAAACGAAGGGGCCATACACCAGCGGGTTGCGAAGCACCGCCTGCTTGAGGGCGGCCAGCTCCTCGGCGTTGGCCGGCAGCTCGGGCCACATCAGGGGCCGCGTCTCGATGCCGTCGGTGGAGGCGCGGACCTCCTTGAGTTTCTTCGAGGCCAGGGAGGTGATCTGGAAGGGATTGACCGCCGAGACCTCGCGCAGGCCCAGGGTCAGGGTGCGGACCTTCTCCAGCACCTCCATATCGAAGATGTCGCCCTTGTCCACCTCGAGCATGATCGTGACCATGTTCGAGCCGCCAAAGGTGTCCTTGAATTTCTGGTGGGTCTGCACGTATTCGTGGCGGGACGGGAGCATGTCCTCGAACACGGTGCGCACTTCGATGTGCAGGGCAAACCAGCTCAGCGCAATGGTCAGCAAGGCAATCACGCCTGCCACCAGCGCGCGCCGACGCATGCAGAATGCGGCGATTCTTTCAATCATGATGGTGTATCCCGGACAGGTGATGAAAGGTGGGGAAAGGAGGCGCCGCGGGGCTCAGCGGCCGATGGGCTGCCAGCGCCGGCCATCCCAGCGGCCGATGTTGGCACCGGCGAGCCAGGCCTCCCCGCCGACGGGCAGGATGCGGGTGTGCCAGGCCAGATCCCGCTCATCCAGGCGGCCGCCCTGCCAGTCGTTGGCGGGGGCGGCGGCCTGCACCCAGGCGCCGAGGGCGCCCACCCCCAGCCAGCGCTGCGCGGGGTCATCCCAGGCACTGTCAAAGAGGTGGGACGTGCTGTCCTGTTTCCGCCGTTGCCAGCTGCGACCGCCATCGGCGGTGCTCAGCACCACACCTTCCAGGCCCACGGCCACGCCATCCTTGGCATTGCGGAAGGCAACGGCCATCAGGGAACTCGATACGGGAACCTCGGGTGTCAGCCAGCTGCCGCCCCCATCCGGGCTTACCAGGATGCGGCCGAATTCGCCCACCACCACCAGGGCGCCGCCGGGCAGCAGGGCCGCGTCGTTCCAGGCCACGTCTTCCTCGTCACGCAGGCGGGACCAGCTCGCCCCGTAGTCCTTGCTGTGGAGCAGGGCGCCCATCTCACCGGTGGCAATGGCTTTGCCGTCCGCCGCGACCCGGATGCGGGTGAGCTTGTTGGCCACCGTTGAACGGGGCACGCCCTCCACGCCCTTCCAGTGCTGGCCCCCATCGGCAGTGATCAGGATCACCCCGTCATTGCCCACCGCCGCCGCATGGCGGTCATCCCAGACCGCAATGTCCTGTAGGGTCTGGTCGGTCGGGGTGGCCAGCACCCGGGCGTGTGCCTGGGCATCGATGGCGACGATCTTGCCGCCCGTGCCGGCAACCCACACGCCACCGCCGGGGGCCGGTGCAATGCCGTAGTAGTGATCGCGCCGCTCAAGAACGGGCGGCTGCACCGTGCCACCCACCGGTTGGGGCTTGATGAACAGGCCCGCCCACAGCAGCCCGCCGATGATCATCCACGGCACGCTCGAGACCACGACCTTCACGGCGCCGCTCCGCAGTCGGGAGGGCGGGGTGTCCGGGGCTGCAAGCGCCGGCTCCACAGTTGATGACATTCGATCCATAGGTCGTCCATCCAGTTTGGCGAAGGAGGCCCGCGGAATCGGGCCACCAGAACATGGCGTCAATCTAAGGATCGGAGGGGGGGGTGACTATCCAGCAAGCGCAGGGACTGTCCACTGGACGCAGGGGATTTTC
>JAEUNV010000373.1 GCA_016790385.1 Zoogloea sp. | reverse complement strand
CGCCGCAGGCGCGGTGCTGCTGGGCACCCTCTACCCACTGGTGATCGACGCCCTCAACCTGGGCAAGCTGTCCGTCGGCCCCCCCTACTTCAACGCGGTGTTCACGCCGCTGATGGTGCCGCTGCTGTTCCTGATGGCGGTAGGGCCGGTGGCGCGCTGGAAGCAGGCCAGCCTGGCCGAGATCGCCCGCCCCCTGCGCTGGGCCTTTGGCATCGCCGTGGCCGCCGGCGTCAGCATCCCGTTCTTTCGCGGCGGCTGGTCCGGCAGCGTGGCCCTGGGCATGGGGCTGGCCATCTGGATCTTCGGCGCCTCGGTGCTGCAGATCCGCGCGCGCACCCGCTCAGGTATGCCGCCACGGGCCTTCTGGGGCATGCATCTGGCCCACATGGGCGTGGCCGTCACGGTGGTCGGCATCGTCATGGTCACCCAGTACGAATCCGAACGGGATGTGCGCATGGCGCCCGGCGACACGGTCAGGACAGGGGACTACCAGATCCGCTTTCTCGGCGTTGAGTCCGTGGCCGGCCCCAACTACAACGCGGCCCGGGGCAATCTGGAGTTGCTGAAGGATGGCACCCTGGTGATGCCCCTGCACCCGGAAAAGCGCAAATATCTCTCCTCGGCCATGCCCATGACCGAAGCCTTCATCGATCCCGGCCTGACCCGCGACGTCTATGTGTCCCTCGGCGATCCGCTGGAAGGCGGCGACGGAGCATGGAGCGTGCGCGTGTACTACAAGCCCTTCGTCAGCTGGATCTGGGGCGGTGCCGTGCTGATGGCCCTGGGCGGCCTGCTCGCCGCCAGCGACCGGCGTTATCGCCTCAAATCCACCGCAGCACGGGCCGGCAAGCTGGCCGCCCAGGGAGCCGCATCTTGAAACGTTTTCTGATTCCCCTCGGCCTCTTCCTGATCCTGGTCATATTCCTCGCCGTCGGCCTCAACCGCGACCCCCACGAAGTTCCCTCACCGCTGGTGGGCAAGCCGGCCCCCACCTTCAGCCTCGAGAAGCTCGCCGAGCCCGGCAAGACCTTCTCTCCAGCCGACATGCAGGGCCAGGTGTGGCTGCTCAACGTGTGGGCGTCCTGGTGCGTGTCGTGCCGGGCCGAACACCCGCTGCTGGTGGCCTTTGCCAAACAGGGCGGGCTGCCCATCGTCGGCCTCAACTACAAGGAAGTGCGCGGCGACGGCGGTATCGATGCGAAGAAGCTGTCACCGGCCGACGAGGCCAGCCTGACCCGCCAGCGCGCTGGCGCGTGGCTGAGCCAGCATGGCGACCCGTATACCCTGTCGGTCCTCGACATGGACGGCCGGGTCGGCATCGACTACGGCGTGTACGGCGTGCCGGAAACCTATCTCATCGACAAGAAGGGCGTGATCCGCTTCAAGCAGATCGGCCCGATCACCCCCGATGCGCTGGAGAAGAAGATCCTCCCCCTGGCTCGCCAGCTGTCTGCGGAGTCCTGACATGAAGGCATTCCGCCGCACCCTCGCCACCTACGCCACCGCCCTGCTGCTGGGCTCCGTGGGCCTCACTGCCCATGCCGGCGAAGCCACGCCGATGGCCGAGAATCCGGCCGTCGAGGCCCGCCTCATCGCCATTTCCGAAGAGCTGCGCTGTCTCGTGTGCCAGAACGAAAGCCTGGCGGGCTCCCGCGCCGAGCTGGCCGAAGACCTGCGGCGAGAGGTGCGCAAACTGATCCAGGATGGCAAGAGCGACACCGAGATCAAGGATTACCTGGTGGCCCGCTACGGTGACTTCGTGCTCTACCGGCCGCCCGTCAAGCCGACCACCTGGCTGCTGTGGTTCGGCCCGTTTGCCCTTTTGGCCGGCGCCGTCGCCGGCTTGATCGCCTACCTCCGCCGGCGCGCCTCCCGCGTCCAGCCGGCACATCTCTCCGCTGCCGACAAGGCCTCCGCCGAAGCCCTTCTCGCCGATACGCCCCCCCGTCCGAAAGACCCCGCATGACCGCCTTCTGGATCGCCGCCGGGCTGCTCACCGCCCTGTCCCTTGCCGTGCTGTGCTGGCCGTTG
>JAEUNV010000350.1 GCA_016790385.1 Zoogloea sp. | reverse complement strand
CCACATGTCGCTGATCTCGGTTGCCCACTCCGGCAATGACACCCCGCCGCTCCCTTCCGAGAAGCCACTCCGCAATTCGGCCAGATTGACCACCCACTCCCGTTCGAGCAAAAAGCTCGTGAAAGGCGACCCCTCGTTCTCGACGACCCCATAATGGGGCATGTTCAGACGAGCCTGTTGACTGAAGCAACCGCTTGCATCGCGAAGCCAGACACCGCCACCCGGGCTTTCGACCAGATCAGCGAGTGCCTTGACCACAGACTCCCCAAGGCTGAGCCCGTCTCCCGCAACGGAAAGAGCCTGCGTCACCCCCAGCCACTCGGTACGGTAATCATAACGATAGGCAAAGAAATGCTTCGCCAGCAGTACCCTCAGGCGTGCCCGGAACGCTCCGGAGAAGATCAATACGCCCAGGAACAGCACGCCGCCGAACAACAGCACCAGTTGCAGCGCCTCACCCCATTCGCCACCAAAGTAGCGCATGTAGTAACCGGCACCGGCGATCAACAGCAGGTAAACACCGGAAACCGCGAGCGCGGTGGAGTGGAATACCACATGCCGGGAAATCGAAATCCGGAAGGTCCATTCAGGATTGCGGGACGCCGAAAGCGCCACCAACGGAATGGTGAGGGTATGGGCAAAAGCGCGCACGCTCCAGATCACCGGATGAATGCGGCTGAACAGAAGCGCATCGGCAAAAAGATAGACATCAAAGGCAAAGAGACCGCCGAGCGCCAGCACCATGGGCTTGATGCCCCAGCGGGACCGCTCCGGAACCGACCGGTAGAACAATTCGAGCAGCACGAGCCCGAACACTGAGGTCATCAGTGATGTGGTCGCCCAGGTGCGCAGGGGCGTGCCATAGACCGGCAATCCGACGCTGAAACACAAGACGCCCCCGGCCCCCAGGGAAATCACGGCCAGGGTCATGGGTTTCGGCCACTTGGGCTGAACCTCCCAGGTAGACTCCGCGGTAGGCTGGAACACCAGGGCCACCAGGAAGCCGAACCACGCCCCCATGCGCAGCACATCCAGCAGGTTGCCAAGCAGAAACAGCCAGTTCCAGCCTGTCACGGCAAACGCCCAGTTGGCCGACGCCCACAGTGCGCTGATCGCCATCGCGGCTATCAGGAAGGAACCCCGGGAGCCATTGCGCCACGCCAAGCCGAGATAGACCGCGAACAGGGCGTGGACGACAGCCGCAATCGCGTGACTCCAAGCGGCAACTTGGGAAAACGTGGGTTCCATCGGGCCTCACCAGAAAAACAAACGCTCCCGACCACCGCGGGAGCGTCCAGGCTCCCCGTTGCGGGGAGCTGGCGACGGAATCAGTGGGCGCCGTCGCCCGTCAGCACCACTCGCACCGTCTCAAACAGAACAACGGTGTCGAGGAACAGGGTGTGGTTCTTCACGTAGTAAAGATCGTACTGCAATTTGTTGATGGCATCATCGACCGACGAACCGTACTGATAACGGACCTGAGCCCAGCCCGTGACACCCGGCTTGACGCAATGCCGCACGGCGTAGAAAGGAATATCGCGGGTAAGCTGATCGACAAAGAAGGGACGTTCCGGCCGCGGGCCGACGAGACTCATGTCCCCCTTCAGCACGTTAAAGAGTTGCGGCAACTCGTCGATGCGCGTCTTGCGGATGAAGCGCCCCACACGGGTTACCCGGTCGTCGTTGGCGCTTGCCCAACGGGGCTTGCCATCGCGCTCAGCATCCCGGCGCATGCTGCGGAACTTGGTCACTTTGAAAAGACGACCGCCGAGGCCAACGCGCTCCTGGCGGTAGAACATGGGCGCGCCATCTTCGATCACGATCAGCAAGGCAGCCAGCACCATCACCGGGGCTGCGAGGATCAGCAGGATCAGGGAGGCGACGATATCGAAGATACGCTTGACCAGCGTGCGGCTCCAACCTTGCCGGAAGCCCTCACCGTAAATCAGCCAGCTGGCGCGCAGGGAATCGATACGGACCTGCCCCCGCACACGCTCGAAGAAGCTGGACAGATCAAGCACCTTGATGCCCGCCATCTTGCAATCAAGCAGCTCACGCAGGGGAATCACACCACCACGCCTCTCCTTGAGGGCGACGATGATCTCGTTGACACGCAGATTGCTGGCCGTCGTCAGCAAACCACCTTCAACATGGATGATCCGCTTCGGATCGACTCGCACTTCCTCGCCAGGGCCGGAGGGAAAGAAGCCAACGACCTGCAACCCCCGATTCGACGAATGGGCGAGTGCATTTTCCACTGCCACTGCATCGGATCCCGTCCCGATCACCATGATCCGTTTGACCAACACTCCCGCTCCCACACGCCGAACAGCGAATCCACGCGCCGCAACCACAAAGCCCAACAGCACGACCACATTGAGTTCCATCGCCTCATGGGCAAACTCACCCCATGGCAAAACCTG
>JAEUNV010000008.1 GCA_016790385.1 Zoogloea sp. | reverse complement strand
GATCAGCGCATCAGCAAGGACGGGGTGATCGTGATCAAGGCCCAGGAATTCCGCAGCCTCGACAAGAACCGTGCGGAGGCGCTGCGCCGCCTTCAGGAACTGGTGGACAGCGCAGCCCATGTGCCGAAGGCGCGTCGCCCGACTCGACCCACACACGGGGCCATCACCCGGCGTCTGGAAAGCAAAGCGCGCCGCAGCGCAGTCAAGGCTGCCCGCGGTCGGGTCGAATGAAACCTTGAATCCGCTTTGCGCGAGTGGCTGGCGGACGGTTCGTCACCGAGCCATCACCTGCGCGTCACATCCGTGCAGCATCCAGCCGCAACACTGCGCGCATGGACCGCGCCGGACTCGTTTGCCAGGAACTCGCCCATCCACTGACCTACCTTCGGGTGGCCGTGGTGACGGAGACCTATCCGCCTGAAATCAATGGGGTGGCGATGACCACCGGACGCATGGTGGACGGCCTGGTGGCTGCCGGACACCGGGTGGATCTGATCCGTCCGCGTCAGGCCCACGAGGGCGGGTCGATACAGCTGGCGGAAGGCGCCGAGGGGGTCGAGGAAATGCTCTCCCGCGGCATTCCGCTGCCACGCTACGCCAACCTTCAGCTTGGCCTTCCCGCCCGCAAGGTGCTGCTGCGGCGCTGGTCGGTGCAGCGTCCGGACGTGGTCCAGGTAGTGACCGAAGGCCCGCTGGGCTGGTCGGCGTTGACGGCGGCGCGCAAGCTGCGGCTGCCGGTGATCAGCGAGTTCCACACCAATTTCCATCGTTACAGCGGCCATTACGGGGTGGGTTGGCTCAAGCGCCCCATCGCGGCCTACTTGCGTAAATTCCACAACCGCGCTGACCTGACCCTCGTTCCCACCCGCGCCCTGTGCGGCGAGTTGGCAGGGCAGGGGATAGCCCGGGTGGACGTGGTTTCGCGGGGCGTGGACACGACACTCTTCGATCCGGCCCGGCGCAGCACCTCCCTGCGCCGCAGCTGGGGCCTGGAGCCCGACGATCTGGCCGTGGTGTACGTGGGGCGGATTGCCCCGGAGAAGAACCTGGCCCTGCTGGAAAAGGCCTTCGAGGCGATCCGGGCGCGGCAGCCGCGGGCCAGACTCATCCTGGTGGGGAGCGGGCCGGCCCAGCAGGCCTTGCAGGCCCGCCATCCGGCGGCCGTGTTCTGCGGCTCCAGGTCGGGCGCCTTCCTGGCCGAGCACTATGCCAGCGGCGATCTCTTCCTCTTTCCCAGCCTCACCGAAACCTACGGCAACGTCGTGGCCGAGGCCCTGGCGAGCGGCCTGCCGGTGGTGGCCTACCGGGACGCGGCCGCCCAGGAGCTGATCGAGCATCAGGTGCAGGGCTGGCTGGCCCCGCCGGGTGACGAGGCGGCCTTCATCGCCGGTGCCGTAGCCCTCGCCGAAGCCCCCGAGCTGCGTGCCCGTCAGCGTCTGGCGGCACGTGAGCGGGTGAGCAGCCTGGCCTGGCAGGCCATCGTTGAACGCCTGGTGATGCTGCAACGCCAGGTCATCCTGAGTTCTCCCGTTTCCGCCCGGAGGTGATCCATGTTTGCCCTGCCCGCCCGACTGCAATTGCTCGATGACCGCCTGGCGGTGCGCTCCAACCGCTTGTCCCGCCATCGCGGCCTGCGTGATCTGCTGCGCGTG
>JAEUNV010000295.1 GCA_016790385.1 Zoogloea sp. | reverse complement strand
CGAAACCCAGACCGTGCTGCGCGCGGTGATGCCGGCGGATCTGGTCTGAACCCCTGAACTCCAAGCAATACGCGACCGGCCCCATCCATGGGGGCCGCATCAGCACGGGATCGTCGCGGCCACAATATATGCTTAACGCATATTAACTAAACCCATTTGTCGTTATCATCGCCAGGGCTTCCGCCTGACAGCGCCTGATGCCGTCAGCAGAACCAACGGCTCCGACCGCGGAGAACAATCACAACCTTCCACCTCGAGACGACCCGATGCTGCGCCACGCCCTTTCGCTGCTTACGATTCTATTCACAGTATTTCTGACCGGCTGCGGCATGTTGCCCCGGATGCCGCTTTCCGAAGACAGCGCCAAACTGGATACATCAAAACCGCTCTACCTGATGTCCGTCGTCGTCAAGAACGAGTACAAGCAACGATATCAGCCGAACATCGTCACCGTGATACTTGCCAAGGACAGCGGGAGCACCAAGCCAGAACAACGCGCGTTCCGGATGGACGACAAAGGATCCATCACCATCGAGACAGACGACGAAGAGGCAACAACCTTCCTCGTCCGGTTCTCCACTGAACCTACACCCCATTCAGTGCTTGGTTTCATGTCGACAGCCAGAGCGTTCCCCCTTACCACCTCCTACTTTGTGCCGCTGCATGCGGACATACCGAAAGCCGACAACGGCGTGCACTACCTCGGCTCCGTCAAAGCCGTGATCCGCGAACGCCAGGACGGTGAATTCCGGGCAGGCCCCCCTGCTCCTCTCATCGACCAGGCCGTCGGCGGAGCGTCATCGGGCACCTTCGACATAGAAATTGCCGACGCCTATGACTCGGATATCGCGCTGTTCAAGAAAACCTTTCCGGCACTCAGGGGCATCGAGATAAGCCGAGCCATCCTCGGCCCATGGGATCGCGCAAGAGCTCAGCTCTACTGGGAACAAAACTAGCTTCCATCGTCAGTCAAGTTTCGAGCGGCGCTCAGCCAACGCTACGGCCAAGGCCGGAAAGCCTCGAAATTTCCATCAGATTCACGAAAAAACGGCCTGCAAGCACCGCTCGCAGGCCGTTTGCCGTTTCAGGGCCGAGGCTGACGAATCAGACCGACAGCGCCTTGACGTGCTGGATCACCTCGCCGATGGCCTGCTGGGCGGAGCCGTAGAGCAGACGGGTGTTGTCCTTGTAGAACAGGGCATTCTCGATGCCCGAGTAGCCGGTGCCCTTGCCGCGTTTCACCACGATGACGTTCTGCGCCAGATCAGCGTTGAGAATGGGCATGCCGTAGATCGGGCTGGACTTGTCGGTGCGGGCGGACGGGTTCACTACGTCGTTGGCACCGATCACCAGCGCCACATCGGCCTGGGCGAAGTCGCCGTTGATCTCCTCCAGGTCGAAGATCTTGTCGTAGGGCACCCCGGCTTCGGCCAGCAGCACGTTCATGTGGCCAGGCATGCGCCCCGCCACCGGGTGGATGGCAAACACCACCTCGACGCCCGCCTCCTCCAGCAGCTCGGTCATCTCCCACACCTTGTGCTGGGCGCCGGCCACCGCCATGCCGTAGCCCGGCACGATAATGACCTTGCTGGCGTAGCGCATCAGGGCTGCTGCATCCATGGCGCCAATCTCCTTCTGTTCGCCTTCCACAGCCTCACCACCGCTGGCCGCACCCGTCATGGGTGTGAACAGGATGTTGCTGATCGGACGGTTCATGGCCTTGGCCATCAGCTGGGTCAACAACGTACCGGCCGCGCCGACCACGATGCCGGCAATGATCAGGGCCGGGATACCCATCACAAAGCCTTCAAAACCCACCGCAAGGCCGGTGAAGGCATTGAAGAGGGAGATCACCACCGGCATGTCGGCCCCGCCGATGGGCAGGGTGATGACAGTGCCCAACACCAGCGCCAAAACGAAGAAAGCCACCACCAGCAGCGGGTCAACCGTCGGCGCGATGACGATGGCGCCACCCACCGCGACCGTCACCAAGGCCAGCAGGATGTTCACCGCGTTCTGCGCCGGCAGCCGGAAGGCCTTCTTCATGACCCCCTGGAGCTTCGCCCAGGCCACCACCGAACCCGAGAAGGACACGGCACCGATCAGCGCACCCAAAGTG
>JAEUNV010000291.1 GCA_016790385.1 Zoogloea sp. | reverse complement strand
CCGCCGGAAGACCCCGAGTTCCTGATCCTGCCCTCCAGCGACGGCAAGGCCAAGCCCGGCCTGGGCGTGGATGCCCTGCCCGACAGCGCCCAGATCTGCTCGTGCAACAACGTCACCAAGGGCCAGATCTGCGCGGCCGTGGGCGAAGGCGTCACCACCGTCGGCGACATGAAGGCCTGCACCAAGGCCGGCGCCACCTGCGGCGGCTGCGTGCCCCTGGTCACCCAGGTCATGAAGGCCGAGATGGCCAAGCTCGGCATGGCGGTGAACAACCACATCTGCGAGCACTTCCCCTACTCCCGCCAGGAACTCTTCCACCTCATCAAGGTGGGCGAGATCAAGAGCTTTCCCGAACTCCTGGAAAAGCACGGCAAGGGTCTCGGCTGCGACATCTGCAAGCCCGCCGCGGCCAGCATCTTTGCCTCGTGCTGGAACGAGTTCGTGCTCAAGAAGGATCTGGCTGCCCTCCAGGACAGCAACGACTACTTCCTGGGCAATATCCAGAAGGACGGCACCTACTCGGTGGTTCCGCGCATGCCGGGCGGCGAAGTCACCCCCGACGGCCTCATCGCCGTGGGCCAGGTGGCCAAGAAGTACGGCCTCTACACCAAGGTCACCGGCGGCCAGCGGGTCGATCTCTTCGGCGCCCGGGTCGAGCAGCTGCCCTTCATCTGGGACGAACTGATCGCCGCCGGCTTCGAATCCGGTCACGCCTACGGCAAGTCCCTGCGCACAGTGAAGAGCTGCGTCGGCTCCACCTGGTGCCGCTATGGCGTGGGCGACAGCGTGGGCTTCGCGGTGGAACTCGAGAACCGCTACAAGGGTTTGCGCGCTCCCCACAAGATCAAGTTCGGTGTGTCGGGCTGCACCCGCGAGTGTGCCGAGGCCCAGGGCAAGGACGTGGGCATCATCGCCACCGAGAAGGGCTGGAACCTCTATGTGTGCGGCAACGGTGGCATGAAGCCGCGCCACGCCGAACTGCTCGCTTCCGACCTCACGAAGGAACAGCTCGTCCAGCTGGTCGATCGCTTCCTCATGTTCTACGTGCGCACCGCCGACCGCCTGCAGCGCACCAGCACCTGGCGCGACAACCTCGAAGGTGGCCTCGACTACCTGAAGGATGTGGTGGTGAATGACAGCCTGGGCCTCGCCGCCGAGCTGGAAGCCCAGATGCAGCATGTGGTCGACACCTATCAGTGCGAGTGGAAGACCGCCGTCACCAACCCGGACGTGCGCAAACGCTTCCGCTCCTTCGTGAACAGCGACAAAGCCGACGAGCACATCCTCTTCGTGGAGGAACGGGGCCAGATCCGCCCCGCGCGCCCCGAAGAGCGTAGCGCCGCCGACGCCAACACCCTTGCCACGCCCGCTTGAGGAGCCCTTTCATGAGCAACGCCCCCCTCGCCTGGACCACCGTGTGCACGGTGGATGACATCCTGCCCAACACCGGCGTCTGCGCCCTCGTGGAGGACCGCCACGTCGCGGTGTTCCGCATCGGTGACGCCGAGTTCTACGCCATCGACAACGTGGACCCAAAGTCCGGCGCCAGCGTCCTGTCCCGGGGCCTGGTCGGCAACCTTGGAGAGCACATCGTGGTTGCCTCACCGCTCTACAAGAACCACTTCGATCTGGCCACCGGCGCCTGCCTCGAAGCCCCGGAGCACTCGGTGCGCGCCCACTCCGTCAGCATCGAGGACGGCCGCGTCCGGGTCGCCCTGGGCTGAAGTATCACCCGATCACACTCCGCGGGCGGGCTGCCCCGCCCGTGGACGACGACGGACGCAACAAAACAACATCGCCTGTATCAACCTGCCGGCAAGACCCATAACCCCGACGCGCCCGCCCGCAAGGCCGGGCGCGATCGGCCTGCCTGCACATTCGAAGGAAACCTCCATGGCCTACCTCGCCCCCGCCGAATTCGTCACCAAAATGGTGGACGCCGGTGAATCCAAGCTGCTGATGTCCACCCGCGACACCCTCATCCGTGCCTACATGGCCGGCGCCATCCTGGCCCTGGCCGCCGCCTTCGCGGTGAGCGTATCAGTGAACACCGGCAACCCCCTGGTGGGCGCCCTGCTCTTCCCGGTGGGCTTCTGCATGCTCTACCTGCTGGGCTTCGACCTGCTCACCGGCGTATTCACCCTGGCCCCGCTGGCCGTGATGGACAAGCGCCCTGGCGCCACCTGGAATGGCGTGCTGCGCAACTG
>JAEUNV010000285.1 GCA_016790385.1 Zoogloea sp. | reverse complement strand
CAGGCCACCGTCTTTGGTCATCACGGTGTGGTCAAGACCGGCAAACTGAGTGTTGGCAATGGTGTCACCGCCCGGGTCGACACCCAGGCCCGCGCCCGCACGGCCCGTCATCACTCTGCCACTCACCTGATGCACAAGGCCCTGCGTGAAGTGCTCGGTGGGCATGTGCAGCAGAAGGGTTCCCAGGTCGATCCTGACAAGACCCGTTTCGACTTTGCCCATACCCAGCCGGTGACCTCCGACGAGATCGCCCGCATCGAGCGCATCGTCAATGACGAGATTCTCGCCAACGCCGCCACCGAAGCTCGGGTTATGGATATCGAATCCGCCCAGAAGACCGGTGCCATGATGCTCTTTGGCGAGAAGTACGGTGACGAGGTGCGTGTGCTTAGCATCGGCTCCTCCAAGGAGCTGTGTGGTGGCACCCACGTGGCCCGCACGGGCGACATCGGCCTGTTCAAGATCACCCTCGAAGGTGGCGTGGCGGCAGGTGTGCGGCGTATCGAAGCCGTGTGCGGCGACGTGGCGGTGGCCCTGGTGCAGGATCAGCAGGCGCTGCTTGAGGGGGTGACCAGCGCCCTCAAGGCTCAGCCCCAGGAGGTCCTGTCCCGGGTGGTTCAGGTGATGGACAACGTGAAGGCCTTGGAGAAGGAGCTGGCCCGGCTCAAGAGCAAGCTGGCCGCCAGCCAGGGCGATGAGTTGGTGAGTCAGGCTGCGGATGTGGCTGGGGCCAAGGTGCTGGCTGCAGTGCTCGAAGGTGCAGATTCGACGGCCCTGCGCGAGACGCTCGACAAGCTCAAGGACAAGCTCAAGAGCGCCGCCGTGGTATTGGCCAGTGTGTCGGATGGCAAGGTCAGCCTGATTGCTGGTGTTACCGCCGATCTGACCGGTAAGGTCAAGGCTGGTGAGCTGGTGAACTTTGTTGCCCAGCAGGTTGGTGGCAAAGGCGGTGGGCGTCCCGACATGGCGCAAGCTGGTGGTACCGACGCGGCAGCGCTACCCACGGCATTGGCGTCGGTGGCTGCGTGGGTTGGCAGCAAGCTGGGCTGACGGCGATGAGTCACCCGGCCTGGCGCTTCTGCCCCCAATGCGGCAGCCCTCTCGAATGGGGGCAGGTGGCTGGTGCTGAGCGGCAGGCCTGCTATTCACCTTCGTGTGGTTTCGTGCGTTGGGACAATCCCTTGCCTGTTGTTGCGGCGGTGATCGAGTGTGTGGACAAGGATGGCGCAATCCTGTTGGCCCGTAATCACGCTTGGCCGGAACGGATGTTCGCCCTCGTCACCGGCTTTCTGGAAAAGGGCGAATCACCGGAAGAGGCGGTCGCGCGTGAGGTGAAGGAAGAGGTCAATCTCGACGCTGTGTCGGTGCGGCTTCTCGGTGCCTATCCCTTCCTGCGCAAGAATGAGTTGTTGCTCGGCTACCACGTGCAGGCGCGGGGTGACATCGTTCTGAATGAAGAGCTGGCCGAGTTTCGACTGATTGCGCCTGACCGATTGCGCCCGTGGCCTCAGGCCACCGGACAGGCCCTGCGGGACTGGATGCTGTCGCGGGGTATGGCCTTGCCCGAGATCGCGGAAGGAAATCTGTTCGCCCACGCTGATCTATAGCCGGTTCCGGAGCGATCCATGCAAAAGGGCCACCCTTCCGGGTGGCCCTTTTGCTTCTTCATCCTTGTGCCATTGCGTCAGAAAGGCAGCTGGATGCCCGGCCACACGCCTTCGATGGCACGGCGGAAGTCGGCCTGAATGCGCTGGATGGCCTCCTGGCTATCCGCTTCGAAGCGCAGCACCACCACCGGGGTGGTGTTGGACGGGCGGGCAAGACCAAAGCCGTCGGCGTACTCGACGCGAACGCCATCGATGGTGAGCATGCTTTCGGCACCGACGAAGCTCGCTTCGGCCTTAAGCTTGTCCACCAGGGAGAATGGCTCGCCTTCATTCATCTTGATGTTCAGTTCGGGCGTGCTGATGGCATCGGGCAAGCCCTTAAGGACAGGGTTGGCATCAGGCTGACGGGACACGATCTCCAGGAGGCGGGCGCCAGTGTAAAGGCCGTCATCAAAGCCGTACCAACGCTCCTTGAAGAAGACGTGGCCGCTCATCTCGCCGGCCAGAGGGGCGTCGGTCTCCTTGAGCTTGGCCTTGACCAGAGCGTGGCCAGTGTTCCACATGGTAGGCTTGCCGCCGCGGTCCTTGATCCAGCCCGCCAGATTGCGGGTGCACTTGACGTCGTAGATGATCTCGCCGCCCGGTACGCGGGTGAGCACATCTTCGGCAAACAGCATCAACTGACGATCGGGGAAGATGATCTCGCCGTCCTTGGTCACCACGCCCAGGCGGTCACCGTCACCGTCAAAGGCCAGGCCGATCTCTGCGTCCGTTTCCTTCAGGGCTCGGATCACGTCGGCCAGGTTTTCCGGCTTCGACGGGTCCGGGTGGTGGTTGGGGAAGTTGCCATCCACTTCGCAGAACAGCTCGACCAGTTCGCAGCCGAGGCGCTTGAAGAGTTCCGGTGCCACTGCGCCGGCCACGCCGTTGCCGCAGTCCATGACGATCTTCATGGGGCGGGAGAGCTTTACGTCACCGATGATCTTGTCG
>JAEUNV010000238.1 GCA_016790385.1 Zoogloea sp. | reverse complement strand
CGGCCACAATCTGTTCGTGATGGCCGAGCTGAAGGTGCCGCTGATCTGCACCATCATCGGCGAAGGCGGCTCGGGTGGGGCGCTGGCGATTGCCGTTGGCGACCAGCTCCTGATGTTGCAGTACTCCACGTATTCCGTGATTTCTCCCGAGGGGTGCGCGTCAATTCTCTGGAAGAGCGCCGAGCGGGCTTCGGATGCTGCCGAGACCATGGGTATCACCGCTTCACGCCTGAAGTCGCTCGGGCTGATCGACAAGGTTGTGAATGAGCCTGTTGGGGGTGCCCACAGGGATCATCGGGCCATGGCCCAAAACCTCAAGCGGGCGCTCCAGGATGCCCTGCGGCAGGTTTCCGAGCTTTCGCCCTCCGAGCTTCTGGAGCGGCGTTTCGAGCGTTTGATGAGTTACGGCAAGTTCAAGGAAATTGCCGTCGACTGAGCCTGTCGGTGCTGTCGTCCATCATTGGCGGCAGCTTCCTGTCACGCCGGCCCGCCTGACGGTTGGCCTGAGTGGCGGACTGGATTCCACCGTCCTCCTGCATGTTCTCGCCGCTTTGCGCGAGGCTCTGGGCTATCAACTCTCCGCCGTCCATGTTCGCCACGGCCTGATTCCTGGCTCGACGGCTTGGGCCACGCCTTGCCGCCAGATCTGCGAGCGCTTGGGTGTGCCGATGGTTGTGCGGGACGTCGTGGTCACGCGCGATCATCCGGGCGGGCTCGAAGCGTCCGCGCGGGAGGCCCGCCATGCAGCGCTGCGGGAGGAGGCTGATGGCGCGCTGCTGGTATTGGCCCATCATCGCGATGATCAGGCCGAGACCGTGCTGTTTCGCGCCCTTCGCGGTACCGGGGTGCGGGGGGCAGGGGGCATGCGTGTTTGGGGCATCGGGGTCGGTGGGCTGCACATCTGGCGGCCGTTTCTTGAGGTGTCGCGGCGGCGCCTGGAAGCCTACGCGCAAGCGCATGCCTTGGCCTGGGTTGATGATCCCAGCAATCAGGACGTGCGCTTTTCCCGCAACTTTCTGCGTTTGGACATCCTGCCCCGTCTGGAGGCACGTCAGAACGGCGCGGTATCAGGGCTGGCCCGCACCGGGCGCCTGTGTGCCGAAGCGGCCGATCTGCTGGATGATCTGGCTGACCTGGACCTTGCGGCCATGGGCCCCATGGAGGCCCGTCGGTTCAGCCATGCAGCGGCCCTGCGTCTCACGTCCGCCCGATTGCGCAACGTCTTGCGCCGTGCCCTCGATGGGGCCGGAGCCCTGATGCCTGACGAGGACCGGTTGATGGAGGCGGAGCGTCAGATGCGCCTGGACAGCGCGGCTGGCGGCTTGCGCCTGGTGCTTGGAAGTCACGCGCTGTGTGTCTATCGGGAGAGGTGGTGGGTTGAGCCTGCCGGTCTGCCGGTGCCGGAAGCGCCACGGGTGTGGGGGGGAGAGCCCCGTCTGGCGTGGGCGGGAGGCGATGTGACGTTCCGGCCAGCGGTGGGGCAGGGGATCGGCGCATCCATGCTGTGGAGCGCGCGCTGCGAAGTCCGACTGCGGGCGGGGGGGGAGCGTCTGCGTCCGCGCCTCGGTGGCCCTGAAAGGAGCATCAAGAACCTGCTACAGGAGGCGGCCATCCCGCCCTGGCGGCGTCGAGTGCTGCCGCTCTTGTGGGTGGATGGACACCTCGCTTGGGTGGCCGGCGTAGGTGTGGATGCGGCCTTCCACTGCCCGCCCGGCGAGCCCGGCATGGTGCCCGACTGGCCTGTCGCGACCTGATTCAGTCGCGTCCGGGCGCCAGTAACTGGGCCAGCTCCACCGCCGAGCGCACGCCCATCTTCTCGAAGACACGGGATCGATGCACTTCGACCGTCCGCATCGAGATGTTCAATTCGTCGGCAATCACCTTGTTGAATTTTCCCGTGAGCACCAAGTGCATGACCTCGATTTCCCGGGGTGTCAGCTGCGCCAGGCGGCTGCTCATGGTGGCCTGGGCCTCCTGAATGGCCATCCGCCTGGTGTCGGTGTCTACAGCCCTGATCACGACATCAACCAGGGCGTTGTCGTCAAAAGGCTTTTCGAGGAAGTCAAAAGCCCCTTTCTTGAGGGCGCCCACGGCCATGGGCACATCTCCGTGGCCGGTGAGGAAAATCACCGGCATGGTGTTGCCGCGTTCAAGCAGAACGTCAAAACACTCCAGGCCGCTCATTTCACGCATCCGGATGTCCAGCACAACGCATCCGTGGAAATCGGGCTGCCAGCCTGCGAGGAATTCCTCGGCGGACGACCACGTCCTTGACGCGACGTTGCGCGTGCGGAGCAGCCAGGTGAGCGCGTCACGGACGGCCTCGTCGTCGTCGACAATGTGGGCAAGGGG
>JAEUNV010000229.1 GCA_016790385.1 Zoogloea sp. | reverse complement strand
AACGCTCGAATGGGCGGGGATGAGAAGGACGTCATCGAACGTCAGCGCCTTCTGAATCACTCGCATGGCTTTAATCCCTTGAATCAAATCCGTATTATACGTAGCTTGCCGCCGACCGGCAAAAGCTTTGTCCTGACGGAGTCCCCAATGTTCCACAGATTGCTCCCCGTGCTGCTAGCCTGCACGACTTCCCTGTCTGCCGCACAGAGCATCTATAGCTGGAAAGACGCCAACGGCCAGGTCCATTATTCCGACATGCCGCCCGCCGACGCCAAGACGCGGACCATCCGGCAAGCCCCCCTGGCGCCCGCGGCCACCCAAAATAACGGACGCCCCGTGATCACCGAAAGCTTTGCCGAGAAGGAACAGGCTTTTCGCCGCCGTCGGGCCGAGGCCGCCGAGGCCGAAGACAAGGCGCGCAAGGACAAGGCGGAAGATGAACGCAAGCAGAAGGAATGTGCAGACCTGCGCCGCTATCTGGCTGGCGTGACCGGTGGCCAGCGCATGGGTCGCTACAACGACGCGGGTGAAGTCATCATGATGGACGACGACGAACGCGCCGCCGAAGCGGAGCACACCCGCGCCACCCTGGAGCGAAACTGCAAATAGGCTGCGGCTTCAGCCCGCGGCCTCCTCTGCCGGCCCGCCCCCCTTCTTCATCACCTTGCCTTCTTCGGCCCGTTTGCGCCTGACCTCCTTGGGGTCAGCGATCAGTGGCCGATAGATCTCAATCCGGTCCTTGTCACGGAGCACCGCATCGGCCTTCACCAGCTTGGCGAAGATGCCAAGCTTGTTGCCCTTGGCAAGATCGATTTCCGGGTGTTTCTGCAGAAGACCCGAGGCCTCGACGGCACGCTGCACGGTACTGCCTTCGGGCAGGCGCAGATGCACGATCTCCTGATGGTCCCGCAGGGCGTAGCAGACAGCCACATTGATTGATTCGCTCATTTCAGCCCTTGCTGTAGATCTGCGCGGCGCGCTTGACGAAGGAATCGACGAAGGTATTGGCGATATGACTGAACACCGGGCCGACCGCCTTTTCGATGAGGCGACTGGAAAACTCGTAGTGCAGGTTGAACTCCACCTTGCAGGCCGCATCCCCGAGCGGAGTGAAATCCCAACTGCCGTCAAGGTGGGTGAAAGGCCCGTCGGTCAGACGGATATGCATGTGCCTCGGGTAATCCTTGTCGTTCTCCGTGCTGAAGTGGGACTTGATGCCGTGGTAGTTGATGTGAAGGGTGGCCCGGGTGATCGCTTCATCGCGGGAATGCACCTCGCTGCCGCCACACCAGGGCAGAAACTTGGGGTAATCCTCGCAACGATCCACCAGATCGAACATCTGGGCCGGCGTGAACTCGATCAGGACTATTTTCTTGACGGCTGCCATTGGGGCGCGGGCGGACTACCGAGCTGTTAAAATGCGCGATTTTACGCGCCCGTTCAAGCCTACGCCAATGAGCATCATCGACAACCGCAAGGCCTTCCACGATTATTTCATCGAGGACAAGTACGAAGCCGGCCTCGTGCTGGAGGGATGGGAAGTCAAGGCCATTCGCGCCGGGCGCGCCAACATCAAGGAAAGCTACGTGGTGATCCGTGGCGCCGAGATCTTCATCGTCGGCATGCACATCACCCCGCTGGAGTCGGCGTCGACCCACATCCACCCGGACCCTACCCGTACCCGCAAGCTGCTGCTCCACGCAGAGGAAATCTCAAAGCTCATCGGCAAGGTGGAGCGCGCCGGCTATGCGCTGGTGCCCCTCGATCTGCACTACAACAAGGGCCGGGTGAAAGCCACGGTGGGCCTGGCCAAGGGCAAGAAACAGTACGACAAGCGCGAGACCGAGAAGGAACGCGACTGGGTCAGGGAAAAGGCACGCCTGGTGCGCGACAAGGGGTGACAGTCAGGGCTAGCCGGTTTCGCCGAGAGCCCACTCCACGTCGAGGCGTTCAAGCGCATCAGCTGGCTGGCAGGCCGCGGCCTCGCCAAAGATCTGATGCGCGCGCCCCTGGTGAAGATTTCCGAACGCAAGAACGGTGGATCGGGCGTATTCCGCAAGCACCACCGGGGATTGGGGATGCAGCTGCCGGGCGGTCTCGAAGTGCTCGGTTACCGCCGTGCGGCGCGCACCATAGGTAATGGCGGCCATCAACGCCCCCACCTTGTCGATCACCTCGGCATGATAAACCCCCAGGCCCACGTGGGCATCCGCGTGGCTGGGCTCCAGTTCAACGGCCCTCTGCAGGCTGTCCCTCACCTTGCTACCCAGCCCCTGGGACAGCGCTCGAACCACCGAGATGTTCTGACTGAAGCGGCCCAGGGCCAGCCCATAGACATACCACGCGTTGGCCCAGTTTGGCGCCAGTTGCACCAGGGCCGAACAGGATTCCACCACACCCCGCAAAATGGCGATCCGCCGCGTCTCATCCTCCTCCAGGTGCGAGGCATACACCGCCGCGGCCCGTGCGGAAACCACCAGGCCCACCGGCCCCGCGGCCAGACCACGATCCACCGCGTCGGCAAAATCGCCCGCGTGATAAGCCCGCCAGGCGTCCTCAAGGATGGGAACAAGCGCTTCCGCCGCGGGGACGCTGCGGGCCAGTGCGGGGTTTGCGCGCATCAGCGCATCAAGACTGTCTGCTGAGGGATAGGGCTCACGGTCGCCCCGATGAAGGCGTGACCAATTGCTCTGAAGGGCGGTGCCACCGTAGCGGTAAATCCTGTCACCGTAGGGAAAGCGCTTCCAGGTACGCCGGCTTTCCGCCTGCTCATCGCCCGATGACTCGATACGCGCGCGCGAACGACGCAGGGGTCCACTCCAGTGAAAGGTCAGGTGCATCAACGGTGTTCTCCCTCGGGTTGTCCGGATTATTTTTTGTCAGCCCGGACTCCATGAATGCCGAAATCGATGAAACCAACAGATCCGGTTGGCGAAGGTTAGCACCCTCGGCTCAGACAATCATGTCGCGCTGCCGCATTGTGCCGCGGCGGCATCCATGAAGCGGGCCAATTGCAGGTCGAGAACGCTCAGCCCGCCTGCGTCGTGGGTACTCAGCGTCACCTCGACGCGGCCATAGACATTGAACCATTCGGGATGGTGATCCAGCTTCTCGGCCATCAGCGCGACCCGGCTCATCCACCCAAAGGCCGCGTTGAAATCGGCAAAACGAAAGCACTTGGAAATGGCATCCCGATCGGAAAGCGCTTGCCATCCCATCAGTTCGGCCAGGGCAGCCTCGCGGGCGGCCGTATCGAGTCTTGCGGGTCTCATGAGTTCCTCCAGTCCTTCAACGCAGGGCGAAATCCACCCGGCTGACACGAGCCTTGGGGTGCTTCCCGTCATCCCCGCTTCGGGGGGCAAGCAGAAAGACGCGCTCGGCGGGCACCTTGCCCTGCTCCAGCAGCCAGGTCTTGACCGCCTGGGCACGCTGCTGTGCCAACAGACGCAGATCGTCGTCACCGACCTGGATACTGGTCAGGATCAGCTTCTCCATCTCGGCAACAGGCAGATCCTTGGACAGGCCGATCATGTTACGTGGCTTGGGAAACTTTTCTGCGGCATAGACCCGGCTGACAAGTCCCGGATATTCGGCTGGTGAGATCGTCACCCTCCCCCCCTCCTCGACTGATTCCCCTTTTTTGGCCATGTCCTTGACCTTCAGGGCTTCAAGCTTGCCAAGCAGGATGGCGCGCTTGAGCCCTTCCGGATCATTCAGGGTATCCGCCCGCCCGGCGATGTCGAGCTTCAGGCTTGGCTTCTCGGTCATCGCTCGGGAGATGGCTTTGAGCTTCACCTCGGCCGACTCCGGCACCCGGGCGAAGCCCGCGTCGAAATCCACCCAGGCCAATTCCTCACTGTCTCCCCCCAGCATCGCGCCCAGGAGGGCGAAGGGTGAGGTGATGGCCTTGCCGACTAGGTTCACGATCACCTTGAAAACAATGCCAACGACACTGAATTCGGGGTCGTCCAGGGAACCGCCCACGGGCAGGTTGAGATCGATCTCACCGCGACTGTTCTTGAGCAGAGAGACCGCAAGGAGCACCGGCAGCTTGAGAGCATTGGGGCTATCCACGTGGTCGCCGAAAGTCAGCTGATCGAGAAAGATCTCGTTGGTGGCAGTGAGTTTTCTATCCTCGACCTTGTATTTCAGATCCGCCGAGAGTTTGCCTTTCTCGATGCCGTAGCCCACATACTTGGCTGCGTAGGTCGATACGCCAGATAGCTCGAAGTCCTTCACCGACGCATGGATGTCAAGGGCCTTGTCCTGACGGAAGGGGTTGAGCTTGCCCACCACCTCGACGGGCGCAGCGTTGTCGACCTTGCCTCTCAGATCCAGTTCGGCAATGGTGCCGGGGTCGGACGAAAGCCCCGTGAGCCGCCCGCCCATGCCTGTAAGGTTGGCATCGTAGTTGGGGCGGATGAATCGGTCACTGTAGGCAATATTGCCTCCCTGAAGTGTGATGCGCTTGATCACGATGGGCGGCAGGGGCTGCGCAGGCGCGCTGGCCTCGCCCGCTGCCCTGGCCGCGGCAGCCTCCTTCTTCTCGATGGCCTGCTGGGCGGTAATCTCGCGGATATTGAGCCCACCCTGGGCGTCAAGGATCAGGCGGGTATAGAAATCACTCAGGGCAATCTCGTCGATATTCACGGCCAGCGGCGACAGGCGGACGTCTACACCGCCGAAATACAAGGACTTCCACTTGAGGAAGTCCGCTGCGTTGAGCTTGTCCACCGATGCAAAATCACCGACTGTAAGCTTTCCCTTGAAGCCCCCCTTCAGGCCACCATTGGCAGGCAGCTCGAATGTGAGCAGGCCGCGGGAGGTCACGTTGCCACGGGTGATCGCAATTTTGACCCGCTCGGTCACGTAGGGCTGGAGCATGGCCAGATCGACGGCTTTCACATCCAGGTCAAGCTTACCGGCCAGCGGAGCCAGCCCCAGGCTGCCCGATACGCCTACCCGGCCGCGCTTGTTCACTGCGGCCTGTAGGTTCAACCGGGCCGTGCCGCCCTTGGCGGTGGTCAGACCCTCCACCTTCAGGCTGAGGGGCTCGACGTTGAGCACCACCGCAGGCGCCAGGGTCTGATCCTCGAGCCTGAGCCCCCAGTCGTCGAGGCTAACTCGCTTGATCTCAAGCTGCCACGGCTTCGCCGGAACGCCCCTGCCCGCTGGCGGCGGCGATGACGCCTTTGCGGCCGGCGCACGCGCCCCGCTGACCGCCGTGTCGCCGGCAAGGCGCTGGGCATTGATCAGCCCGTCCTTGCCCCGCACCAATCCGATCCGCGTGGCATTGCCCACAATTTCGCCAATCGTCACGCGGCGGCCAAGTGCGTCCACATCCGCCCCACGCACTTCAAGCATTCCAAGGCGGGCCAGGGGCGCCTTCTCGCCCTTGACGCGGAGGTTCAGGTTGCTGAGTTTCAAGGATTCCGCCTTGAGTCCGACCCGTGGCTCCCCCGCAAGCAGCGCAACGTCGTAAGTCAGCTGCGCGTCCGCCTTGCCCGAGAGCACCTCGGCCTGCCCCAGAGCCGCCTCGAAGTATGGCTTCAGGGCAGGCACGTCAAGGCCGCTGACCGTGAGCGCACCGCTCAGCTTGAGCGGCTCGACGACAAGACTGCCCTTGTGCTCAATGGTCTCGCCCGACTCCGTGCCAAAACCGAAATCCAGCGCGGCGGGCTCGCTGCCCGGCAGGCGCAACTGACGCACAGACACGTGCAGATCCTGAAGTGTCTTGTGATAGGGCCCGGCCGGCAAATCGTCGACCACATGGACGCGACCTCCGGCCAGCTTGAACTCGGCGAGAGAAAGGGCAAAAGGCTTCGCCGGTGGGGCAGGAGTCTCCGGCGCAGGCGCGCCCTCCGCCTCAAGCTTGCGCGCTTCTCGGGTCACTTTTGGAATCAGGGCTCGCAAGCTCAACTGGCTATCCCGGCCACGGGTCACATGGATCTCGGGCCTGTCGACAGACACCGTACCAAGCGCCAGTTCGCCCGCAAGGGGGGCCAACTTGTCGATGCCGACGCGTACCGCGGCCAGCTTGATGGCCGCCTTGCCATCCGCGTGCTGGATCTCCACATCGTCCAGCGCCAGCGTGCCCTTCATGCTCAGCTCGGGAGCGGCATTGGGCGGCTGCGCAAAACGCAGTTCGAGATCAGTGGAGACACGCGCTGTGGGCAAGCGAAAGGTCTTTTCCACGGGCACGTAATCCACGTACCGGGTGAGGTCGAAGCGGTCAATGCGCAGGTTGACCAGCGACTCGCGGCTGGGAGAGAAAGGCAGAGCCTTGCCCCGGACCTCAAAGGGCGAATCATCCAACTTCATCGCCAGCAATGGCTCGACAAAGTCGGAAACGTGGGAAGGCATGTTGGAGACGAAGGGCAGACCAAGCTCCAACTCGGTCAAGGCGTGTTTTCCGCCGGCCGGCCTGTCCTCAAAATCGACCCGCCCCTTCTCGACGCGAATGTTATTGACTGCAAAACGGCTGGATGAGCCGTCATCCGGTTTGTTGAGGATCTCGTCGATCACATCTGACCAGTTGAAGCGCCGGCCCTCCAGCCGAACCACCCGGACCACCGGCTCGACAAGCTTCAGCTCTTCGACCACCACCCCACCCCGAAACAGGGATTCGAGCTCGACATTGACATAGAGGGACGAAAAGCTGGCCGCCGTTGCATCGCTGTCGCGTTCCTGGATGCGGAAGCCACGAACCTCCGCCGACAGGGCGTAGGGGTTGATAGAGACAGCCTCAATGCTCACGGGCCGGTGCAGCAGATCGGACAAGGTATTTTGCGCCACCGACCTGACCAGCGGCGGGGCAATCAGAAAACCCGCCACCCCCACCAGCGCCAGAATCCCCGCGGCCCACAGTGCCCACTTCACCGGCAGCCCGGCTACACGCACTTTATGTCCCATCTCATCGTGTCCCTTTTTCTCCGCACCAGCCGCGCGGGCGAGCATTCTTTCATCCCGCAAGCCTAGCAGGGGAAACCAGGGCTGAAAATGACGTTCTGCGCCGAGTTTGCCGTAACGCAAGCGGCGGTCTATCCTCCTGGCCCGTTCCCCCCAGACATCCGCCGCCATGAGCACAACAGCCAGGATTTCCACCTATGACGTGATCGTGATCGGCGCCGGCGCCGCCGGCATGATGTGCGCCGCCGAAGCCGGCAAGCGTGGCCGGAGGGTGTTGATTCTCGACCATGCGGCCAAGCTGGCCGAAAAGATCCGCATATCGGGCGGAGGGCGCTGCAACTTCACCAATCTCGAAGTGGGCATGGGAAACTACCTGTCGCGTAACCCCCAATTCTGTCGCTCGGCCCTGGCCCGCTACACCCCGGCGCATTTCATCGGGCTGGTGGATCGCCACGGCATTGCCTGGCATGAGCGGGAGCATGGTCAGCTCTTCTGCGACAACTCGGCCCAGGACATCATCGACATGCTGCGGGCCGAATGCGACGACGGCACCGTAAGCTGGGCCATGCCCTGCACACTCCAGTCAATTGAAACGGGTGACACTCCGGAGGCACGCTTCATTCTGGACACCAGCCACGGACGGATGGCCTGCGCCAGCCTGGTGGTAGCCACCGGGGGGCTGGCCATTCCGAAGATCGGGGCGACACCTCTGGGCTATCGGATTGCCGAGCAGTTCGGGCTGACGATCGTTCCACCCAAGCCAGCCCTCGTGCCCCTGACCCTGCCGCCGGAGGAACTCGCGGTTTATAAGGAGCTATCCGGCATGGCCTTCGATGCGGTGGCCGAATGCGGTGACGGACGCTTTCGCGAAAACCTGTTATTCACCCACCGGGGGCTGTCCGGCCCCGTGATCCTGCAGGTTTCGTCTTATTGGCAAGCGCGGGACTACGGCGAGGCGGACGGCGGCAATCAGATCACGGTCAATCTCTTCCCGGCAGACAACGTCCGCGAGTGGCTGGCCGAGCGTGCCCGCAGCAAGAGCCTGCTCGCCAACCTGCTCACCGAGCGCCTGCCCAAGCGGTTCGCCCAGGCCTGGTGCGAACAGCGGGGCTGGAACAAACCCACCCATCAATTCAACGCCCGAGAGCTGGACGCCGTTGCCGCCGCCCTGTCGGGCTGGGCGATCACCCCCAACGGCACGCTGGGGTACGCCAAAGCCGAAGTCACCCTGGGCGGGGTGGATACGCGGGCACTTTCATCCAAGACCATGGAGGCCAGGGACGTACCGGGTCTGTTCTTCGTGGGCGAGGTCGTGGATGTCACCGGCCATCTGGGGGGTTACAACTTTCAGTGGGCCTGGGCCTCGGGCCACGCGGCCGGACAGGCGGCCTGACGAAAAAGGCCCGCATGTCGCGGGCCCTTTTCTCTGCAACGGAAGCAGCCGCTTATTTGGCAGCAGCAGCGATACCGTTCAGGATTTCCTGCTTGGCTTCCTCAACAGTGCCCCAGCCCAGGATCTTCACCCACTTGCCCGGCTCCAGATCCTTGTAGTGCTCGAAGAAATGCACGGTCTGCTTCATCAGCAGCTCGGGCAGGTCATCGGTGGATTGAACCTTGTCGTACAGCGGGGTCAGCTTGGAGACGGGCACGGCCACAACCTTGGCATCCACGCCGCCGTCGTCCTCCATTTTCAGCACGCCGACCGGGCGGCAGCGGATGACCACGCCCGGTGCCAGCGGGAAGGGAGTGACCACCAGCACGTCCACCGGGTCGCCATCGCCGGCGATGGTGTGGGGCACGTAGCCGTAGTTGATCGGGTAACGCATGGACGTACCCATGAAGCGGTCAACGAAGATCGCGCCGCTATCCTTGTCCACTTCAAACTTGATCGGATCGCCCTGGGCGGAGATCTCGATGATGACGTTGATGTCGTTCGGAACGTCCTTACCGGCCTTGACCTGATCGAAACCCATATCACTACCTCCCTTTATTAGATGTAAGACAGCGCCGCATTATATGTGAGGCGTGCTACATCGGATGAACCCATGAGGCGGAAATCCGTTCAGACCGCGTCAAAACCGCAGTCTTCCACCACCGTGCGCAGGGCATTGGACGAGACGAGGGCGGGATCATAGGCAACGCGCGCCTCCCCTTGTTCCAGGGAAACCGCCACACTGCTCACGCCAGGCGTTGCCGACAGCGCACCCGTGAGGTTCTTCACGCAGCCCTGACAGCTCATGCCCGCCACCTTGATGAGGACTTCTTCCATCGTGTTTCCTTTCAGTCTGATTTTCCCGGGCGCCAGCGCCTGAGCAACAGGGAATTGCTCACCACCGACACCGAGCTCATGGCCATTGCCGCGCCGGCGATCACCGGATTGAGCAGCCCGAGGGCCGCCGCCGGAATCCCGAGGATGTTGTAGATAAAAGCAAAAAACAGATTCTGACGGATCTTTCCGAGGGTTGCCCGGGAAAGGGAAACCGCGTCTGCAACCCCGGCCAGATCGTTGCGCACCAGGGTCAAGTCAGCCGCCTCAATGGCCACGTCGGAGCCCGCGCCGATGGCGAAGGACACGTCGGCGGCGGCCAGCGCCGGCGCATCGTTGATCCCGTCTCCGACCATCCCGACGAGCCCATCCCCCCGCAAGGCCGCAACGGCCATGGCCTTGCCTTCCGGCATCACCTGGGCGCGGAACTCGGAGATCCCAGCTTCGGCGGCAATCCGAGCCGCCACCGCAGGGTGATCACCGGTCAGCATCACCACCCGAATACCCAGGCCTTGCAGGCGTGCGACGGCAGCCTTCGACGTGGCGCGCAGGGGGTCGGCAAGCCCGAGCGCGCCCAGCGCCTTGCCATCGACGGCCACACCCACCGGTGTCAGCGCCCCGGCCAGCAGCGGCTCGAGCACATCCGCCGGCAGGGGCGCACCCTGTGCGGCCAGGAAATCGGGGGAGCCCACCGCCACCGTCCGGCCGCCCACCCGTCCGGTAACGCCTTTGCCGCTGACCGCCTGAACCGCTTCAGGCAGGCCGAGCACCACGCCGGCACCCTGTGCGGCGGCAACCACCGCGCGGGCCAGGGGATGGTGGCTGGTCTGCTCCAGGCCGGCAGCGAGGGCCAGCATGTCCTCGCGCACCACGCCGGCAACCATCCTTGCATCCAGCACAGCGGGCCGGCCTTCGGTCAGCGTACCTGTCTTGTCCACCACCAGAATCCTGATTCGCTCGGCCAGTTCCAGCGCCTCCGCGTTCTTCACCAGAATTCCGGCACGGGCGCCCTGCCCCGTTCCGACCATGACTGCTGTCGGAGTTGCCAGGCCCAGGGCGCAGGGGCAGGCAATCACCAGCACCGCAACCGCGTTGACGAGCGCAGGAGCCAGTTCGCCGCCGAACCACCACCAGCCGATAAAGGTGAGCAGCGCAATGACAACCACCGTCGGAACGAAAACCGCGGCGACCCGATCCGCCAGACGCTGCACGGCGGGCTTGCCACCCTGAGCCTGTTCGACAAGGCGCACGATGCCCGCCAGCAACGTCTCGGCACCAATGCCGGTGGCGCGGCAGCGCAACACCCCGTCGCCATTGACCGTCGCCGCGAAGACCTGATCGCCGACCGCTTTCGCCACCGGAACACTCTCCCCCGTGAGCATGGCCTCGTCGGCCGAGGATTCACCCTCCAGCACGTCGCCGTCCACCGGTACCGCGTCGCCGGGGCGGAGCACGAAAACGGTGCCCACCACCACCTGCTCCACCGGCACCTCCACCAACTGCCCGGCCTGCTCAACCCAGGCTGATGGCGGCTGAAGGCGCAGCAAGGCTTCGATGGCAGCGGAAGTACGCGCACGGGCACGCGCTTCCAGCAACTTGCCCAGAAGCACCAGGGTGATGATGCTTGCCGATGCCTCGAAATACACGTGGAGGTCATGCCGCTCCAGCAGGACCACCACCAGACTGAAGCAATAGGCCACACTCGTGCCCAGGGCCACCAGCACGTCCATGTTGGCGCCGCCACCGCGCAGGGAAGCCCAGGCGCCGACGTAGAACCGCCGCCCTATCCAGAACTGCACGGGCGTGGCCAGAAGACACTGCAACCATCGCGGTAGCAAATCGGCATGATGACCGCTGGCCGCATCGGCGCCGAACATGCCAGCCATCTGGATCAGGAACGGAAGACTTAGCGCCGCCGACAGCCAGAACAGTCGCAATTCGGTGGCCGCCTCAGCAGCCTTGCGCGCCCTGTCGGCGTCCCGGTCGCGAGTAGCCACGGGCGTGGCGGTAAAGCCGGCCTTCGCTACCGCAGCGACAATTTCCGCCGGTTGGACGACACCTGGGGTGTAGCGCACCCGCGCCGTTTCCGCGGCAAAGTTGACGGCGGCCTCCACGCCGGGGAGCCGATTGAGCACCTTTTCGATCCGCGCCGCGCAGGCAGCGCAACTCATGCCTGAAAGGCTCAGGTCAAGCACACCCGGGGGAACATCGAAGCCGGCCTTGCGGATGGCGGCCACCATGTCTGCCGGAGCAGGTGCATCGGGCCGCGCCATCACCCGGGCCTTGCCGGTGCCAAAATTAACCGTCGCGTCGACGCCGGGCAGACGGTTGAGCACTTTCTCGAGGCGCGCGGCACAGGCGGCACAGGTCATGCCACTCACCGAGAAATCGTAACGTGCGTCCTGGCTCACCATGGGCCCCTGCCTTAATCAAAAGTGGCAGACAACCCCATTCCACAGGTTGCTGCCGAGGGTCGGCGCCGTCACCAGGCCATACACACCGAAGGCCAGCACCACCAGTCCAGACCCCGTACGCACCGCTCGGTTCCGCACCACATCCTTGAGGCGCTTGAGCAGCAAGCCCGCCAGCAGAAGATTGGGCAAGGTACCTAGACCAAAAGCCAGCATCAGCATGGCTCCGCGCTCCGCCGCGCCGGTAACCAATGCCGTGGCCAGCACGCTATAGACCAGACCGCAGGGCAGGAATCCCCACAGCAGCCCCAGGGGCAGCGCCTGGGCCACGCTGCGGGCGGGCAGGAAACGCCGCGTCAGGGGCTGAATGCGGGACCACAGGCGGCTACCAAGCTGCTCCACGCCGGACAAGGCGCGCGTGAAACCGGTGAGATAAAGGCCGAGTGCGATGAGCATCAGGTTGGCGGCCACGTAAAGACCCAACTGGATGGGCAGGATGTCGTTGAAGAGCATGCCCACCGTGCCGATGGCGCCCATCGCTGCCCCTGCCAGGGTATAGCTGGAGATGCGACCGATGTTGTAAGCCAGATGCAGCGGCCACTCGCGTCGTGACTCACCGGGCAGGCGAACGGTGTTCACCGTGAGGGCACTGACGATGCCGCCGCACATCCCCACACAGTGGGTGCCCCCGAGGAGGCCTATCAGGAAGACTGCGAGATAGCCGGTTTCAGGCATGTTTCAGACCTAGAAGCAACGCGCCCCGCGAAAGCACGGGGCGCAGGAATCGCACTTGCCAAGGCATTCTAGCCCGCGGCAGGCCGGGCCGGCGGGTTCAGATCACCTTCGAGTAGCGCGTTCGCTCACGATCCGAGCGCAGGTATCGATCAAAGACCATGGCGATCGCCCGAACAAGCATGCGACCGGCGGGCAGTACCGAGATCCATTGGTCATCGATGGTCAGCAGGCCGCCCTTTTCCATTTCCCGCAGGTCGGCCAGTTCAGCCGCGAAATACTTCCGGAAGTCGATCAGATGGGCAATCTCGATGGATTCGATGGACAACTCGAAATGGCACATCAGCGCCTGGATGATCGCCCTGCGCAGCAGATCGTCCGGAGTCAGTTCGATACCCCGCAACACGGGAAGGCGCCCCGAGTCGAGGATGTCGTAGTACTCGTCGAGGGTCTTGACGTTCTGGGCGTAGGTAGGCCCCACCTTGCCAATGGCGGACACGCCGAAAGCCAGCAGGTCGCACTCCGCGTAAGTGGAATAACCCTGGAAGTTGCGATGCAGCCTGCCCTGGCGCTGAGCGGTGGTAAGCTCGTCGGACGGTTTGGCGAAATGGTCCATGCCGATGTAAACATAGCCCGCCTCGGTCAGTCGGCGGATAGCCAACTGGAGGATCTGCAGCTTGGTTTCTCCCGACGGCAACTGGGCATCCATGATGCGGCGCTGGGGCTTGAACAGGCTGGGCAGATGAGCGTAGTTGTAGATCGACAGGCGATCGGGTGACAAGGCGAGAATCTGCTCAAGGGTACGGTTGAAGCTGATGACGTTCTGCTTTGGCAGGCCATAGATCAGGTCGACGCTGACTGACTTGAAACCATGGGCACGGGCGGCATCAATAACCAGCTTGGTTTCCTCTTCGCTCTGCACCCGGTTGACTGCCTTCTGCACATCGGGGTTGAAGTCCTGGATCCCCACGCTCATGCGGTTGAAACCCAGCTCGGCAAGGAGTGCGACCGTAGCTTCATCCACCTTGCGGGGATCGACCTCGATGGAATACTCGCCGTCGGGCACGAGCGTGAAGTGCTTCCTCACAATGCCCATCAACTGACGCAGTTCGGCGTGAGACAGGAAGGTCGGCGTACCACCGCCGAGGTGAAGTTGCAGAACCTCACGCGGACCTTCGAGGCTGGCGACCTGCATGTCGACTTCCTTTTCGAGGTAAGTCAAATACTTGGCCGAGCGCCCGTGATCTTTGGTGATGATCTTGTTGCAGGCGCAGTAGTAGCAGATCGTATTGCAGAAGGGGATGTGGAAGTATAATGAAAGCGGTTTGCCGATCCCTCCGATGGTGCGCTTGCCGAGCCAGTCGCTCAGAGCTTCTGAGTTGAAGGCTTCGACAAAGCGATCCGCGGTGGGATAGGACGTGTAGCGGGGCCCATTCACGTCGAACTTGCGAATGAGAACCGGATCGAATATGAGATCTTTTTGTGCCGTGTTCATGGAGAGGCTTCTGTTGGTTGCACGAGACAATCGCAGAATCGTCAAAAAATCGTATTGACGTGGATCAAAGGGCTCCAAACCTTGGAATGACCACGAAGTTCAGGTGATTGCGCGTGCAGATGAAATCGGTAGTGCCCATAACTGCGGTAGAGATCAAGACAGCCTGCTCCCAATGCAATCTGCGGGAGCTGTGCCTTCCTTTCGGCCTCGATCCCGGTGAAATCAATCAGCTCGACGAGCTTGTCGGGAGCCGGCGCAAAATCAAACGTCAGCAGCATCTTTATCGATCCGGCGATCCCTTCGAGGCAATTTATGCCATTCGTGCCGGTTCGTTCAAGACGGACGTCATTCTAGAGGACGGTCGCGATCAGGTGACGGGCTTCCAGATGACCGGCGAGGTACTCGGCCTGGACGGCATCAGTGGCGAGGAGCATTCCTGTAACGCGATTGCCCTGGAGGACAGCGAAGTCTGCGTGATCCCCTTCGTCCGCCTTGAGGAGCTTTCCCGCCAGGTGGAAAGCCTCCAGCACCAGTTCCACAAGATCATGAGTCGCGAGATTGTCCGTGACCACGGGGTGATGATGCTGCTTGGCTCCATGCGCGCCGAGGAGCGCCTCGCGGCCTTCCTGCTCAACATGTCCCAGCGTTTCACAGCCAGGGGCTTTTCACCGTCCGAGTTCCACCTGCGCATGACGCGGGACGAGATCGGTTCCTATCTCGGTCTCAAGCTCGAAACAGTCTCCCGGACCTTTTCGCGCTTCCAGGACGAAGGTCTGGTGGCGGTTCAACAAAAGCACATCCGGATTCTCAACACGCCCGGCCTCAAGCGTATCCTGAACCATCACACGGCCTGACCCTGCCGTTTACAGCAGGGCAAGCCACCCAAGGGGCGTCTTGGTGATCGCCACCGAGACAATATAAGCGTACACGAACAGCGCCCCCGCCCAAGCAGCAGCCCGCTGCGAGAGCGGCCTGCTGACTTTCAGGGCCACCCCGCCCAGCACGATATAGGCCAGCAATCCCCCGATCTTGGCCGTCAACCAGCCATCCACGAACGGCACGAAGCCTGCCATCCAGGCCAGGGCGACGGCACTGGCGAGCAGGCAGGAATCCACAATATGGGGAATCACGCGCGTCGGCCTGGCCTGAAGCAGTGGCGAGGCGCTGATGGACCACCAGCCCCGCAGTGCAAAGCCGGCAATACTGAGTGCAACGCAAGTGATGTGAAGATGTTTGAGGGTGAGGTACATGTCGCCAGATCCGGAATCTCCGGCGACACGCCCACCGGGACGCCGGGCCCGCCGATGCGGGCCCCTGACTCTATCCCTTGAGCACGCCAACTTCCAGCGCGGAGAACCAGTTGATGAAGCGCTGCACGTCCGCGCCCTGATAAATGGCCCCGTGTTGGGGCACCAGCATGTCAATCTCCAGCCGGGACACCCGCTCGCACCAGTCACGTTTGGCTCGGTCGGAGCCCATCCAGCGCTTGTGGAAGGCCTCGGCATGGCGGATATGGCGCGAAAAATCCTCAACGTAGAGGTTGCTGGCATCTGCCGGCAGCAAAGCCGCCCCGACGTCACCGGAAAAGAGAATCTTCGCCTTCGGGTCGTAGAGATGGAAATTGCCCGAGGAATGCAGGTAGTGGGCAGGAATGGCCTGCAACTCTAGCCCCGCCAGACGGATGGGCATTCCCCCATCCGGAATGGGTTCGAAAGTGCTTTCCTGGCCACCGAAGTGGGGCAGGAAGGATTGCCACAACCAGCTGATGTAACACTTCAGATCCGGTTTGAACTCCAGCCACAAGGCCAGGGACGAGATGATGTCCGGATCCTGATGGGACGCGAAGATGCCCGCCAAGCGGGTCGGATCGCATTCGGCCGACAGTGCGGAAAACACGGCCGGGAATATCTCGATACCGCCGGGATCGCAGAGCAGGGCTTCATCACCGCTGACCACCACGTATTCATTGGTATCGATGATGTAACCCGGTTTGGTGGTATCGCGGGCAATGGCGAGCCAGCGATGATCGTCCTGCTGGTAGATGCAATGGGCCTGCTTCATGGTGTCCTAGTCCTTTACGAGCCGTTCCTTGCCGAGGATCTCGAGTGATCGCTTGATCTGCGCGATAACCTCGGCGAAATCCGTTGAAACCTGCATGAGTGCGGGGCTGAAACTGCCCCCGTAAGCCGCTTCGATCTTGGCCGACCGGGCCAGGACGCCTCCCAGTTCAACCAGCTGCTGGGTTTCCTCCACCGCTGCGCGCAGGCGCAGATCAAGGGCGCGCAGCCTGGCCTGCTGCTCCGCGAGGCGCATCGTTCCCCGCCGACGGGCTTCACGCACACCCGGAACATCATCGCCACTCAGACGGATCGCGGCGGAGAGAATGGCCGACGCGCGCTGGTGCTGGACCACCCCGGTCACACTGCCGACCGACCCGGAGGTCATGTCGCGCAGGGTGGCCATGTGTCGGGTGAGGTCTTGGGCAAAACGGCGCAGTTCGTTCGACAGCACGCCGAAGCCGAGGGCCGCATTTCCCGCCCGCTTTGCCAGGAAGATCGCATTGAGCGCCATCAGGTTGATCCGGAAGGCCGTGGCCACGATGGCCTTGATCTCTTCATTGACACGGACGATGCGCGCAAGCTCGCCGGTGGATGACATTTTGAAATGCAGTTTCTGTTCTGGCGCGTTCATGCTGGACTCTCAGGCGGCTGGCGCCGCGGCAAGGCTCATGGTCGGCAGGGCGTCGAGGCAGCCCCATCCCCGAAGGGGCGCGGGTACCCGTTGTTGTGGCGGATTAACGGCCGGCCGGACACAAGCTTGAGGCGGGCCCTGACGACCCTCAGGGCTGAACGAACTGGGCCGTGCGACGGGGGGGCATGATGAAGTCCAAGGGGCGGGTGCGCAGACGGTGAATCAGACGGCGTCGAAGATCGCGCAGATCGTCCCGGGACAGGTCGTAGGCGCGCACGGCCGTCACCAGGGACAGGGCGAAGCTGACGCCCAGGTTGAGCACGAACATCACGGCCACGCCCATAATCGCCAGTGACAGGAGCCCAGTGCCCACCCATTGCACGTCAAGGGAGGCCGTCGCAAGGCTCAGGATTCCGGAATTGAGCGTCACGTGGCGCACATCCAGGGGCAGGCCGAAGAACTTGCCCAGCACGGGCGTCATGCCCAGCATCAGCCCCAGCGATATATTGGTGGCCCAACCCGACATGTTGCGGGAGACGACACCTGCCAGACGGATCATGCGTAGTCGTCCAAAGCGCTGACCCGAACGGTGTTCGGCGATGGCTTGGGGCAGGCGGTGATAAACCGCCCAGTTGTCCACCCAGCCACCCACAAGCGCAGCCAGATAAAGAATGCAGCCCGTCAATGCGGCATAGAAAACCGTGCCGCTATTCACCGGGCTCAGAGCCTGGAAGACATACGTGGCCTCCGCCCGGCTGAGGTAGGAGTGTCCGGTCACCCACTGCCACACCTCATCGAAAGCGTAGGCCCCGGTCGCCACCACCACCACGTTGGCGATGGTGGCCGCGAGCTGGGAATGACATATACACGCCGCATAATCGACGATCACATCCAGCCGCTCGCCCCCCTTGCGGTCGCGGATGATGGCGGCAAAGGCAGCCGCGGTCATTGCCGGCTGTTTGGTGGCCAGCATCAGGCCCAGTGCCTGGAGGAGCAGGAAGCTCACCGCGTAATTGACACCCGAGGCGAGCCCTTCCATGAACAAGGCCAGACCGGCGCCGGCAATGGCCATCTTCATGGCCGCCGTGCCCACCGTCAGCAGGCCGCCGCCAGCAGCGGCAACCCAGATGTGCCGATACTCGGCCGGGTTGTCAGCAATGTAGTGCTCACCGGTCTTGCCTGCCCGATCGACGATGCGCCGCTGGAGGCGCTGCAAATTGCTGCGCACCAGGTGGCGCAGGCTGGTGCTGTCATGGGCCGCATAGGCCAGCTGCTGGAGCAGAGCCAGCACCGGCCCTGGCGCCTCCCGACCCACGGCCATCACTGCCGCGATGGCCACCATGCGGCCCAGGCAGCGGTCGAGCACATCCAGACCATAAACGATGTCAACGCTGATGCCTTCTGACTCCAGGCGCGTCGATATCGTCTGCATCTCGTCCCGGCAGGCCTGCACATCCGCCTCCCACGCGTCGAGCAAGCCCCCCGACAGGCGCCCCTGCTCCCAGGCGCACACAAGGTTTTCACCGCTTTGCGCCAGGCGTTTGAAGGGCGAGCGGGCAATCGGCCCGGGCTGACTTCGCGCCCGCAATTTGAGGGACAGGCCCTGCCCCTGGACGCGGGCCAGCAGCAGACGAAAGCCATCGGCCATGGCCCGCTCCAGCGCCGCCGTCATCTCCGGCTCGTTTGCCGGGAAGAGCAGATCGACGGCCCGCTGCAGGGTGGAGGGCTGCAACCCCCGGATCAGGGTGAGATCACGCCGGCTTTGGTAGCTGCGGCTCATCAGGTGCCCGAGGTCGTGATCGTCCCGCGGCGACGGGATCAGCTTGGCGGTCGCCCGATCCCCCAGCTCCGACAGGAAGCCCCGGTCGCTGGGGATCCCGACCTCTCCAAACAGGTTGGCCCCCTCGGTCTCATCAAGAATGGCCCGCAGAGCCTTGCGCAGGGCCGCCGCCAGCGGTGGATTGGCGGCCAGCACATCCATCAACACGGCAAAGCGCTGGGTCGCCGAACCATGGACGTCGGCCGAATCAATATACACGTCGTCCCACAGCTTGCCCCCCGACAGCCAGGCGTTGAGGGCCAGCCAGGCATCCATCCGATCAGGCAGATGGTCGGCCATGACAAGTGCGCAAATACGGCGTGCCAGACGGGGCAGATCCCGCTGGGACTGGCGCTGGGAGGGCAAAACAGCGCGAATGCTGTCAAGCACCGCGGCGTGGGAACAATCAATGGTGGGGCTCAGTTCACTATGCATAAGCGCAGTATGACTTCGGGCTGAATTGAATGGCTAGCAAGGCACAGACATTGCGGTAGCCCAGAACAACTAAAGAAGGCTCCGGGGCCGTCGTAATAGCCACGAGAAATTCATGAGAAGGCTCGGGAAATCGGCTGCGAGAGCGGGTTCAGGAGCCATCTACCCTACCACCAGCCCGTAAACACGCCATGAACAGGACTTCCTCCTTCCGCAAAAGTTCATTGTCCGCCGCCGGTCTTGCCCTCGCCACTGTATTTGTCGGCAGCGGCTGCGCCATCACTCCCAAGCCTCTCGGCACCGAGGAAATCCGTCAAGCCGCGGCTGCCGACGCCTCCCGGAGTGCGGCCGAAACGCCCCCCCTGAAGGGGCCCCTGACCCTGTCGGAGGCCATCGCCCGGGGTCTCAAGTACAACCTGGATCACCGCATGCGCCTGATGGAGCAGGCCTATTCGGTGGGTCAACTCGACGTGGCCCGCTTCGACCTGCTGCCCCGCCTCGTGGCCGGTGCCGACTACAGCAGCCGAGACCGCTACAACGTCGCCCGGGCGGTGGATTCCGTCACCGGCCAGCCTTCCCTGGCCAACCCCTACATCTCTTCCGACAAGTCCCACACGATGACCGAGTTCGGCATCGCCTGGAACATCCTGGATTTCGGCCTCTCGTATTACAACGCCATGCAGCAGGCCGACCGGGTGCTGATTGCCACCGAACGGCGGCGCAAGGCGACCCACCAGCTGATCCAGACCGTGCGGGCCACCTACTGGCGTGCCGTCAGCGCCCAGAAGCTGCGGGATGAGGTACGCGCAACCCTCACCGAAGCCGAGGACGCCCTCAAGAAAGCCGAGATTCTCGAGAGCGAGCGGGTCAAGTCCCCCGCCGAGGCCCTACGCTACCAGCGCGCCCTGCTGGAAAACCTGCGCACCCTCGAAAGCATCGAGCAGGAGCTGTCCCTCGCCCGAGTTGAGCTGACCGGGCTCCTCAACCTGCCCCCCGGCCAGGAATACACCCTGGTGGAACCCACCGGAGATCTGGCCCTGGCACCCATCAACACACCGGCCGAACGGCTCGAGGAGATCGCCATCAGCAACAACGCCGATCTGCGTGAGCAGCATTACAACGTGCGCATCGCCGCCGCCGAAACCCGCAAGAGCCTGCTCAAGCTGCTGCCTGGCGTGAGCTTCAACTACGGCTACCGGGGCGACACCAACAGCTACCTCATCAACAACGACTGGCGCGAAGGCGGCGTCCGGGTCAGCTGGAACCTCTTCAACCTGCTGTCGGCACCGGCCGTCAAAGATCTCTCCGAGAAGGGCGAACAGCTCACCGAGTTCCGCCGCATGGCCGTGCAGATGGCGGTTGTCACCCAGGTGCATCTGGCCCTGCACCAATACGAGGGCGCCCGCCTCCAGTACCACCGGGCCGACAGCATCTGGGGGGTGGACAGCCGCATGTACAAACTCGCCCACGCCACCGCCGCCGCCGAAAAGGACGGCCGCCTGTACCAGATTTCCAGCCGCACCACCGCCATCCTGTCCCTGCTCCGCCGCTACCAGGCGCTCTCCAACATGCACGCCGCCTCCGGGCGCCTGCAAACCACCCTGGGTCTCGAGCCCGATGTCGCCAGCCTCAACGACATCTCCCTTGAGGATCTGACCCGGCAGATGGACCGCTCGCTCCAGGACTGGCAGAGCTTCAGGCTGCCCGCCCCCCTGGCCGCCGCGACAGAAGCAGGCACCCAATGAGGCGCCACGCATGGGTTGCCGCCCTGCTCGTCAGCGGCGCTGCCATCGCCCAGACCCCGCCGCCGCCCCGGCCGGCCCCGGCCAAGCCGGCGGCCCTGTCGCTCGAGCAGCAGGACATCCGCGCCCAGCTGGCGCCCCGCAACTACACCACCCTGGCCGCCGAGATCGGCGCCAAGATCAGCCGCATCACGGTCAAGCCCGGCCAGTCGTTCAAATCGGGGCAGATGCTGGTCAGCCTCGACTGCTCCCTGCAACAGGCCCAACGTGCCCGCGCCCAGGCCGAACTCGACGGCGCCCAAAAGACCCACGCGGTCAACAAGCGCCTCCAGGAACTCGACGCCGTTGGCAAGCTCGAGTACGCCACCTCTGAGCAGAGCACACTCAAGGCCCGGGCCGAGCTCGACTACGCCAACGCCACCCTCGCCAAATGTCGCATCACTGCGCCCTTCTCGGGCCGCGTCGCCGAACAGAAAGCCCGCGAGCAGCAGTTCGTGCAGCCCGGGCAGGCGCTCCTCGAGATCCTCGACGACAGCAGCCTCGACCTGGACTTCATCGTGCCGTCCAAGTGGCTGGCCTGGCTCAAGGTGGGCCAGGGCTTCAAGGTCGCCATTGATGAAAACGGCCAGAGCTACCCGGCCAGGGTCACCCGACTTGGTGCCCGCATCGATCCGGTCAGCCAGTCCGTCACCGTTGCCGCAGTGATTGACGGCCACTTTCCAGAGCTGATCGCCGGCATGAGCGGCCGCGTGCTGCTCGCCCCGCCGGCCCGCTGAGCGGGCCCGCCCCCAGAATTCCGTCAGGAGCGCAGTCATGCCCAGGTTCGTCCTTCCCCGTTCCCGCCAGCCCATCAAGCGCGCGCCCCTGCGCCCCATGGCGCTTGAACCCCGCCTGATGTTCGATGGAGCAGCCGTCGATACGGCAGCCCAGGTCGCCCTGGACGCCGCAGCGGCAGACGCCAGCACCCGGGAAACCCGGGACAGCACCTCCGAGCCCGCCACCGACGCTCCCCCGAGCACGCCCCAAGCCACCGAGATCGTCTTCATCACCACCTCCACGCCCGACTGGCAGAAGCTCGCCGGTAATGTGCGGGCGGGGGTGGAAGTCGTCCTGCTCGACCCGGAGCGGGACGGCCTCGACCAGATCAACGCTGTGCTCAGCGGGCGCAGCGGCATCACCGCCCTTCACCTGGTGTCCCATGGCGCCGACGGCCTGATCATCCTGGGCAACACGCCCCTCGACACCGACACCCTCAGCGAGCGTAACGCCGAGGTGGCCAGCTGGCGCGCCCACCTCGCCAGCACCGCCGACATCCTGATCTACGGCTGCGACGTGGCGGCGGGCACCCAGGGCCGCACCCTGGCCGATCAGCTCTCCACCGCCACCGGCGCCGACGTCGCCGCCTCCAGCGACACCACCGGCGCTGCCGCCCACGGGGGCGACTGGCAGCTGGAGTACGCCTCCGGCCCGATCGAAACGGACATCTTCCTGACCGCCGCGGGCATTGAGGCCTACGACGCCCGCCTGGCCACCGTAAGCCTGTCGGGTGCCAGCGGCTGGACCGCCATCATGTTTGGCGCCATGCGCGATCCGGACGCTGACAGCCAGGCCGGCGCCGCCGACACCGACATCATCGGTGACACCACCCACGGCTCCCTCTACACGGCCTACAGCGACAACGGCACGGCCGGCACCGCCGACGATTACCTGTATTTCCGCATGCGCATCGACAACCCCACCAGCGACACCGACTTCTCCGGTGTTGCCATCGTCGGCATGGACGCCAACGGTGACGGGCGGGTCGACCTCTTCATGTCGGTGGACGGCCGCAACAACACCCGCGCCGTGCGCCTGCTCGATCCGGGTACGGGGGCCAACATTTCCCCCAACACCACCAGCACATCGCCCCTGCCCACCGGCTGGCTGCCCAATAACGGCGTGTATGCCTTCAGCCCGTCCAACTACTCGGTGGACGCGGTCTCGGCAGTGAACGACCCCCACTACGGCCCCTCCACCGTCAACCCGGCCACGGGCACCGCCACCGACCTCACCGGCGACGGCAAGCGTGACGTCTTCATCAGCTGGCGCGTGCCCCTGGCCGATATCGCCGCGGTGCTCGCCAAACCCTCTCCGGTAGACCGCAGCGGTGTCTATGGCCCGCGCGGCGCCGCAGGCCTGCCCGGCTTCACCAAGGACACAGCCGTCCGCTACGTTTCCTTTACCCAGACCCAACCCGGCCCCATCAACGGCGACCTCAACGGCGTGGGCGCCGCTTACGACAAGAACGCCACCTTTGCCGCCCTGGGCGCATTCACCGCCGAGATGACGGCCAGCGCCCCCGTTGCCGCCTCGACCCGCCTCGACATCACCGACAACGCTCCCGGCATCGCCAACGGCCCGGTCACCTTCACCTTCCAGTTCTCCGAGGGTGTCACCGGCTTCACCGTGGACGACATCAGCGTGAGCGGTGGCAGTGCTGGCCTGTTCAGCCAGCTGGACGCCGACACCTACACCCTGGTCGTCACCCCTGCCGCCGGTACCGCCAGCGGCACCATCCAGGTGGATGTAGGCACCGACGCCGCCCGCAGCCTGGTGGGCAACCTGCCCACCGCCGCCGGCAGTGCCACCCAGGCCTTCGACACCCTGCCGCCCCAGATCACCATCGCCTCGCCGGCCACGGCCCTGTCGGGCACGCCCACGCTACAGGGCACCACCGACCTGCCCGATGGCAGCCTGATCACCGTCACCATCGACCCCGACAACGACCCGGGCACCACCAACAACCTGATCTACCGGGTTGTTGCGGCCGGCGGCCTGTGGTCCCTCGACCTTTCCGCCACCGCGCCGGTATCCGGAAGCCTGCCACCCGGTGGTCTGGTGAGCTACAGCAAGGTCACCGCCAGCGCCACCGACGCCGCCGGCAACACCGCCAGCGCGGTAGAGCTCAACCCACCCACCGTCAACGCCCAAACCACCAGCAACACCACCCCGGTCGTCACCGGCACCTGGACCAACCTCGCCGGCGACACCCTCACGGTTAGCGTTGATGGCGTGGCCTACACCCCCAGCGTAACCGGCAACACCTGGTCGGTCAGCGTCACCAACGCCCTCAGCCCCAGCGCCACCCCCTACGAAGTGATTGCCACAGTGAGCCGTGGCAGCAGCGTCAGCGACACCACCACCGGCGAGCTCACCATCAGCAACGCTCCCCCGACCGTCAGCGTCGACATCAGCGGCGGCGCCACCGCCAGCGGCAGCGACACCACGCCCGTCCTCACCGGCAGCTCGGCCAACGCCGGCGGCTACGTCATCATCCGGCTCGACCCCAACAACGACGGCAACCTGTCGGACGCGGTCACCTACTCGGTCACCCCCGACGGCGGTGGCAACTGGACCCTGGACACCGGCAGCGCCACCCCGATCTCCGGCACGGTGCCCACCGGCGGGTTCATCGGCCCCACGGGCGTGCGCGCCACCGACGCCAACAGCCAGGCCGAGGACACCCAGGTGCTCACCATCAGCACCCCCACCATCACCATAGTCAGTGTCACCAGCACGGCGGTGACGGATGCCAACGCCCAGGTCAACAACGCCGACACCTACATCAACATGACCGAGGATAACGCCGTGACCATCAGCGGCACGGCCGCGGTCGGCTTCACGGTGCACCTCGTCATCACCGACGCCAACGGCAACAGCTTCGACTACGCTGCCATCCCTGTGGACGGCGGCGGCCACTGGTCTCTCAGCACCAGCGACATCGGCAGCCTCGACAGCACCACCCTCACCCTCACCGCGAGCCTCAGCGGCACCAGCGTCAGCACCACCAATACCAGCTACACCCACGACGCCATCGCCCCGCGGATCTTCATCACCAACCCCAGCGAAATCAAAAAGAATGGTGGCGTGCTCTACGGCGGCAGCGAACTGGCCAACACCGGCCTGACCATCACCATCCGCAATGACACCGACACCACCACGGTGGGCACCTGGACCGCCACCACCAACGCCAACGGCGACTGGAGCGTGACCACCAGCGGCAACCTGGTTTCGGGCGCTTCAGGCAACATCATCATTCGCGTGGCGCCCACCACCGCGCCCGCCACCGATGTCGCCAAGAACATCGTCGGCACGGCCCAGGTCACCCAATACGTGGCCGCCAACGCTGTCACCTCCTCGATCGCCATCGGCACCATCGCCGGCGACAACACCATCACCGTCAACGAGATCGGCTCCGGCCTTGCCATCACCGGCACCACCACCCTCGCCGGCTCGGGCACCGTCACCCTGGCCGTGGACGACGGCGACGCCGGCACCGGCGCCAACTTCACCGCCACTGGCAGCTACTCGGGTGGCACTTGGACGGTCAATCTCAGCAAGGCCCAAATCCAGAGCCTGCTGAACGGGCAGCTCACCGTCACCGCATCGGCCCAGGACACCTCCGCGTCCCCGGCCATCACCATCAGTGACGTGGCCCTACCCACCCTGTCCCTGCTCACCCCCACCCTGGACATCACCGACGACACGCCCGGCAGCGCCGCCGGCCCGGTCACATTCACCTTCCAGTTCTCCGAAGGTGTCTCCGGTTTTACCGTTGATGACATCACGGTGACCAACGGCAGCAAGGGCAGCTTCAGCACCATCGACGCCGACACCTACACCCTGGTCGTCACCCCGGACGCCGACAGCAGCGGCGACATCGGTGTCACGGTTGCCAGCCACGTTGCCACCGGCACCAGCACCGGCCGCGGCAACGCTGACGCCAGCGCCACCCAGCCCTTCAACACCACGGTGGCTGCCGCGGCCCCCAGCCTCACCATCAACGCCGACGCCCTGGCGACCAGCCGCAGCCCGGTCATCACCGGCACCACCAACCTGCCGGCCGGCGCCCCCATCGTGGTGAGCATCGACCCCGACAACGACCCCGGCACCGCCAACAGCCTCAGCTACGCCGCCACGGCCCGAAACGACGGAACCTGGTCGGTGGACACCGCCAGCGCCACCCCGACGTCGGGCAGCCTGCCCGCCGACGGCCTGACCCCCTGGGCGCGCATCACCGCCACTGCCACCAACGCCTACGGCAACAGCACCACCGTCACCGCCCTCGATATCCCCGCCGTCACCCCGAGCCTGTCGAACAGCAGCACCGCCACGGTCACCGGAACCTGGACCAACCTGCCCGGCGACACCCTCGCCGTCCTCATCAACGGCACCACGTATTCGGTCGGCAACGGCAACCTCAGCATCACGGGCAACACCTGGTCCCTGACCACCCTGCCCCTGCCGGATGGCACCTACCACGTGACGGCCACGGTCAGCCGCAGCGGCCCCGACAGCCGCACCGACCTGAGCACCCAGGAGCTTGTCATCGACACCGTCGCCACCGTGGACATCACCGGCGGCCCCTCCATCCTGACCGGCGACACCACCCCGGTGATCAGCGGCAGCACGAGCGGCATGCCCGCCGGCACCCTGCTGACCCTCGAGATCGACAGCGACAACAACAGCAGCTACGACCTGATCTACCAGACCACCATTGCCCCCGATGGCAGCTGGACGGTGGACACCGGCAGCCTCGCCCCCACCAGCGGCGCCCTCCCCGAAGGTGGCCTCGGCGGCATCACGCCAGTGCGCGCCACCGCCACCGACCCGGCCGGCAATCAAGGCATCGACAACCAGACCCTGAACATCGATCACACCCCGCCCGAAATCGCCTTCACCTCGGGCAACCGCACCCCCACCGACCAGCCCCTCATCACCGGCACCACCGACCTCGCGGCCGGCAGCACCATCACCCTCGAGATTGACCCGGACAACATCCCTGGCGGCCCCACCTACCTCTACACCGCCATCGTCCAGCCCGATGGCACCTGGCGCGTGGACACCGCCAACCCGGGCGCCAATGGCGGCAGCGGCCCCACCCAAAGCTACCCGCCCGGCAGCACCCTGGGCCTCGTCGCCACCGCCACCGACCCGGCCGGCAACAGTGCCTCGGCTGCACGTCCCCTCGTCATCGACGCCAACGCGCCCACCGTGACCGTGAGCGAGCCCCTCGACTGGAGCGGCACCCCCGACGGCGTCCTCGACGCCACCGAAGACGACAGCGTGGTGGTGCGCGGCATCACCACCGGCCTCGCCGACGGCAAGACCCTCAGCGTGGCCATCACCGATGGGGTCACCACCCTCTACGACACCGCCACGGTCAGCGGCAACAGCTGGTCCCTGGCCAGCCTCAACCTCTCGTCACTGGCGGCCGGCCCCATCACCGTCACCGCCACCCACACCGACGATGGCGGCAATGCCTACGCTGATACGGCCACCATCAACCACGTCCGCAACGCCGTGGTGTCCATCGACGCCATCAGCGAGGACACCGGCGAAGTGGCTGACTTCATCACCCGGGACGACAGTATCTCCATCCAGGGCACGGCCACCCCGGGTGCCACCGTCAATGTACTCATCAAGGATGCCAGCGACATCGTCGTCGCCAGCTTCAGCGTCCCGGCCGACGCCGGCAGCGGCGGATGGAGCACCCCCACCACCGGACTCCCCGCCGGCACCTACACCCTCGATGCCGAAGTTGGTGGCCAGCACGCCCTGCGCAGCATGACAATCGTGGCCGCCACGGCGCCCCTGCTTACCGGCAGCAGCCCCGCCGACAACGCCACCGGCGTCGCCGTCGATGCCAACCTGAGCCTGAGCTTCGATCGCAATGTGCGCCCCGGCTCCGGCATCGTCAGCCTCTACCGGGCCAGCGACGACAGCCTGGTGGAGAGCTACAACGTCAGCACCGGGCTGGGCTCCCTGACCGACA
>JAEUNV010000198.1 GCA_016790385.1 Zoogloea sp. | reverse complement strand
ATTGCCAAGGCCACTCAAGGGCCGGGAAAATTCATTCCCATTGAAACGGCTGGAACGCTGCCGGACGATGAGGATGTGTGGGCGAATGAACTGCACCTCAAGCCGGCTGCATTCAAGAAGATGGTCAAGGCGGCATGGATTCCGGTGCTGAAGCAGGAGGGCATTGCCTGACCCTGCCTGTGCGGGCTGGCGGCCGTTGCCAATCAGCCCGCGCCTTCGTCCCATAACTGCCCGGCCTGCCCCGGCGCCTTCAGCCCGAAGTGCTGCCAGATCGACGCCGTGGCCATGCGTCCCCGGGGTGTGCGTTGCAGGTAGCCCTGCTGGATGAGGTAGGGTTCCAGCACGTCTTCGATGGTGTCGGACGATTCGCCGATGGCGGCGGCGAGGTTGTCCAGGCCCACCGGGCCGCCACCGAACTTTTCCAGCATGGCGCCCAGCAGTTTGCGGTCCATCAGGTCCAGGCCCAGGTGATCCACATCCAGCATGGTCAGGGCCGCATCCGCCACCGCCGCGCTGATGCGTCCGTCGGCGCGGACTTCCGCGTAGTCGCGTACCCGGCGCAGCAGGCGGTTGGCGATGCGGGGTGTGCCCCGGGCACGGCGGGCGATCTCGAAGGCGCCGGTGTCGTCGATCTCCACGTCGAGCAGGCGCGAGGAGCGGCTGACGATGTAGGCCAGCTCCTGGGCGGTGTAGAACTCCAGCCGGGAGACGATGCCGAAGCGATCCCGCAGGGGATTGGTGAGCATGCCGGCGCGGGTGGTGGCGCCAACCAGGGTGAAGGGCGGCAGGTCGAGCTTGACCGAACGGGCGGCCGGGCCTTCGCCGATCATGATGTCGATCTGGAAGTCTTCCAGGGCCGGGTAGAGGATCTCCTCCACCACCGGGCTGAGGCGGTGGATCTCGTCGATGAAGAGGACGTCGTGGGGCTCCAGGTTGGTGAGCAGGGCGGCCAGGTCGCCGGCCCGCTCCAGCACCGGGCCGGAGGTCTGGCGCAGGTTGACTCCCATCTCGGCGGCCACGATGTGGGCCAGGGTGGTCTTGCCCAGGCCCGGCGGGCCGAAAAGCAGCACGTGGTCGAGGGCTTCGCCGCGCTTGCGCGCCGCCTCGATGAAGATGCTCAGCTGGTCGCGGATCTTCTGCTGGCCCACGTAGTCGGCCAGGCGCTTGGGGCGCAGGGCACGTTCGAGGGCTTCTTCCTGGTTGCTGGCGCGTTGGGCGGTGATGAGGCGGGCGCTGGGGTCGGGCGCCTCGCCCTTGATGTCGTCAGTGTGGATCATGCCTGATGCTCCATGGCTTCTTCCGGGGCATCGGAAGGGGCTTCGCCCTGTGCCTCGACGGGCCGGCTGGCCGTCCAACTGGTGAACAGGGCCTGGCCAAGGGCCAGGAAGGTAGGGCCAAGGAAGATGCCGATGAAGCCAAAGGCCAGCACGCCACCGAAGGCCCCCAGGGCGATCAGCAGGATGGGCAGGCTGGCTGTGCGGCTGATCAGGAAGGGCTTGAGGAAGTTGTCCACCGAGCTGATGGCGAGCACGCCCCACAGCACCATGAAGATCGCCATCCCGCTTTCGCCCTGCTGATACAGCCAGAAGGCCGCACCGCCCCAGATCAGCGGCGGGCCGACCGGCACCAGGGACAGGAAGAACACGCCCGCGGCCATCAGCAGCGCGCCGGGCACGCCGGCAATCAGGAAGCCCACCAGGGCCACCAGGGCCTGGGCGGCGGCGGTGCCGACGATGCCGATCATGACCGCCTTGACGGTGTTGCCTGCCAGCTCCAGCAGCTCACCCCACAGCTCGCCGCCCAGGCGTGCCGCGCCGGTTTCGAGCTGCGCCTGGATGCGCGCGCCATCGCGGTACAGAAAGAAGACGATGAACAGCACCAGGGAGATCTGTAGCAGCCCCTGGCCGACCACCCCACCCAGGCCCAGGGCAAATTTGCGTGCCGGCTCCACCGCCTGGAGGGCCAGTTTGCGCATCTCCACCTGGCTGTGGGTCAGCTTGCGGATGTAGGCATCGATGTCCGGCCCGACCAGC
>JAEUNV010000003.1 GCA_016790385.1 Zoogloea sp. | reverse complement strand
CTGCTCGACATCCACGAGTACCTGATGGAGAAGGGCCTCAAGCTGGAGGGCATCACCGGCGCCCGCTACATGTACCACGAGCCCTGCCACACGCCGATGAAGGTCCATTCCGGCATCAAGGTGGCCAACGAGCTGATGGGTACGCGGGTCGATCTGTCCGACCGCTGCTGCGGCGAATCCGGCACCCTGGCCGTGTCGCGTCCCGACGTCTCCACCCAGGTGCGTTTCCGCAAGCAGGAAGAGATCGAGAAAGGCGCTGAAAAACTCCGCGGCGCCGACGCCGCCACCCCGGTCAAGATCCTCACCTCCTGCCCGAGCTGTCTACAGGGCCTGTCGCGCTACAGTGGCGACGCAGGCGGCGTGGATGCGGATTACATCGTGGTCGAGATGGCCAAACACATCCTGGGCGACAACTGGATGTCCGACTACGTGGACAAGGCCAACCAGGGCGGCATCGAGCGCGTCTTGCTGTAGGCCGCGGGAACGGCGGGGGCCCTGCCTTCGCCCCACGCCGGCTTCGGCGGGCGCGGTCTGTGCCGCCGCTATGCTTCCTGCGCACGCCGCCTGTCCGTTACCGATTTGAAACCCGTCCTCCCTGACACTCAAGGGATATCCGCTGCTTCGGCGGATATCGAGTGTACGGGAGGCGAGGGATGATGAAATTCGCGAAGAAGACGGTGCTGGCCGGGCTGTTGGCCGGTGCGATGGGCATGCCACTGGCCGCAGGTGCCAGCCCCATACCTGTTACCGGCATGGCCCTGACCCTTGGCGGGATACTCAAGACCATCGGTCTGGTGGCGGATCTTGCGACCTTGTTCGGTTTGGCGGACGACGACTCGGGCAGTGACAGCATCACCATCCGGGCCAGCGGAGATGCTACCCACTTCGACCTGCGCATCCGCGGGACGGCGGTGGATGACACCACGACCACCAAGCTGACGGGCATGCTCTTTGGTCAGACGGCCTTGCCTGGTGGCGGCACCGGCGTCGTCAACCTGTGGAGCTTCAATCTGGACATGCGCTTCCTGTCGGTACAGGACCGCCTGATCTTCAACGAGGAAGTGCTGGTGAATGGCGATCTCATGCACGAGATCGGACCGCACGCCTCGGACGCCGTCCAGGGGCCGCCCTTGGGCTTCAACTTGAGGGTTAACGCCGACGATGCGAAGGGGGGCGTCGTCGTGGACACGGATCCCATTCTGGACATGCTGCACCCTATCAAGCACACGGATGAGCTCTCCCTGGCACGTCTGCGGGCCTCCACGGACACGGGCATCACGGTGGATGAGATTGCCGACTGGGATCTGACCCTGAGAGCCATTCATATACCCGAGCCGTCTACGCTGGCAATGTTGCTCGGCGGGGTGTTGGTACTGGCCGGCTTGCCGGGCTTGCGACGGCCTTGAGCGGGCCTGCGTCATCGGACGACGGGTGACCGGCGCGTGCCGCGGCGACCAACGCCGCCCCGGCACGCGCGACAGCACAAACCCTTCAGGCAATCCTCAGAACCACTTCACCTTGCCAGTGCTGGTGTCGTAAAGGGCGCCGACGATGCGGATCCTGCCTTCGTCTTCCAGCGCTTTGAGCACCGGGCTCTCGTCGCGGATGCGCTGCACCACCTGCTTAACGTTGAGCTCGGTCACTTCGCCCACGAAGGCATGGTTGTGGGAGTTGCGCTCCCCGGGCGTCGAGGCTGCCGCGACCGCCGGCTTGAGCTTGCCCAGCAGGGTGGTCAGATTGCCCATCTTCACGTCGTCACAGGCACCCTTGATGGCGCCGCAGCTGGTGTGGCCGAGCACCACCACCAGGCGCGAACCGGCGACCTTGGAGGCGTATTCCAGGCTGCCCAGGATGTCCTCGTTGACCGTGTTGCCGGCCACACGGGCGACGAAGATGTCACCGATTCCCTGATCGAAGACCAGCTCCGGGCCGGTGCGGGAGTCGAGGCAGCCTACCACGCTGGCAAACGGGTACTGGCCCAGCGCCGTTGCCTGGACCTGTGCCTTCAGGTTGCGCCGTAGCGGCTTGTTGGCGGCAAATCGGGCGTTGCCGGCCTGAAGGATTTCCAAGGCCTTGTCGGCAGTGATGCCGGCCTGCACCGATTTGGTCAGGGTGGCGCCCGCACTGTATGGCTTGGGTGTGACAGGGCCGCCGTGGTCGTCACCGGCCAGGGCGCTCCCGGTGCCGGCGCATGTCAGGGCAAGGGCGAGCGCGGACAGGTAATTCTTTTTCATGGTGTCTCCCGAAAGTTGTTCTTCGAGCAGCGGCAGATGGGCCGTGCCCAGCAGGATTTCGAGCGTGGGGAGAGGAACTTGAGCTTGAATCCAAAAAATACTTGAAACCCTCCGAGGGGCGTTGGGCCGACGCTCCCGGCCACGGCCCGAAAAGGCTTCGTGCTATCCTGCGACCCCCGTTTTTCCGGTCGCGAATGTGGTGACCGATCAAGCATGAGCGACGAACTGAATTCCACCCCGCTGGCCGAGCCGGCCGAGGTGGCCACGCCGGCTCCGCGCGTGGCACCGACTCGCAGCCCGCGCAAGAAGCGGAGCGCCGCAGCCCCGGTAGACGCCGTGGCGACGGCCGAGCCGCCGCCCGCCGAGACCCCCGATGCGGCCGCAGCCAAGCCCAAGCCAAGGCGCGCCCCGCGCAAGCCCAAAGGCAAGCTTGCGGAAAGCACGCCGGACGCGGTGATGGCCGATCTGTTCGCGGCGCCGGAAAGCCCCACGGGCGCCGACCACGCGGGGAGCCTCGTGGAGGCGGAGGCACCCATCGTCCCTGCCATGCAAACCGTCGCCGACGCCGTGCCCATGGTAGCGTTCGCACCCCTTGCCGCCGGGGAAGGGCCCGACGAGGCCCCGGCCGAGCCGGATGACGGGGTGAGCGACAGTCAATCCGAAGCGCTGGCGGACGGGGAAGCTCCGGCCGCACCCCGGCGCAAGCGCAAGCGTCGTCGCGGCAAAGGAGGCGCCGAGCGGGAGAGCTCCGGCGAGCAGATTGAGATGCCGGGCCTGGCCGACGCCTTGGCCGAGGAGCCCGCAACGGCACCCGCCGCGGAGACATTGTCCGAAGACCTCGCCCCGGTGGAAGACGAAGCCCCTGCCGCCGCGCCTGAGCCCCTGCCGCCCCTGACCGTGGTCAGCCTGGGGCTGGAGCTGCCGCCGGTGCTATCCGCTGTAGCCCTGGACACCCTGCATGGAGCCCGGGTGATTCTCGGCACCGCCGACGCCCTGGACCGCCTTGCCGGGCTGGGCCTGGAGGCACCCCAGCAATTGTGTGCCGCCGATTCCACCCACATGGACGTGCGTGCCACCGGCCATGCCGGCAGTGTGCTGGTGGTGGTCGGAGACGCCGCCGGCGACGGCCCGGCTCCTGAACTGCTTGCCGATCTGGGCCCCGCCCACGTGCGAGTGCTGCCCGGCGTGGGTCGCGTGCAGGCCGCCTGCGCCACCCTCGGCCTGTCGGCCGAAGTGGTTACGGTGGTCGATCTGCGCCGCTCGCCCCTGGCGGCCCTGCGGGGCCGCCTGCGCGCCCACTGCCTGTTCGCCCTGCCTCTGGCCGACGCCGCCGGGCCTCTGGCGGTGGCGCGTCTGGTGCTGGACAGCGGCTTTGCCGATGCCCGCATATGGGTGTGCGAGTCTGCCGGCGGGCGGGTGCGCAGCCGTGCGTGGTTTGCCCACGAACTGGTCGAGCTGCGCGAGGCCTTCGACACCCATGCCGTGCTGATCCTGGCAACCGGCCCTTCCGCCGGACTCTTCGCCGAGCTGCCGGGCTTGCCCGATACCGCCCTGGGCGACGAGGCCGGGGCCGCTCTCCCCCTGGCGGTCCGCACCCTGGCCCTGGCGTGGTTGCAGCCCGCCGCCTGGGAGAGCGGATGGGCCATCAGCGACGGAGAGGCCTGTCTGGCCCTGGAATGGGCGCGTGCCGTTCCGTCGGCGCGGGTGCGCGCGGTGGGTATCGAGCCGACCCTGCTCGGGGTGAGCATGGCCCGGGCGGGGGTGGGTGAAAACCTTTCCGCCACGCCTTCCGCGTCGCCGCTGCGGTGCCGTGAATGGCCCGCACCCGACGCCGTCTTCATCCGCGGAGGTGTTGGGCTCAGTGACTGGCTGGCTGCCGCCTGGGCGCGCCTGGCGCCGGGCGGCAGGCTGGTTGCCACCGCCGAGGACGATCAGGCCCGGGCCGAGCTTCTCGCCTTTGCCGCTCAGCTCCCCGCCACGGCATGGCAGGAGCTCGCCGTGTCGCGGGGCGAAACCGTGGCCGGGCGCCTGCGCTTTGCACCGAGTGCGCCGGTTCGTCTGGCCTTGTGGCGCAAACCGGCGCTATCCTGAAGCCTTCTCAGCTGGAGCGCCGATTTGCCTGACTCGTCCTTTCCCCGCGAACGCTCCCCGGCCCGGCCGGGCTGGGTCTATCTGGTGGGCGCCGGCCCCGGCGACCCGGAACTCCTCACCCTGCGTGCCGCGCGCCTGCTGCTTGAGGCCGACGTGCTGGTCTACGACAATCTGGTCAGCAAGGAAGTCCTGGCCTGTGTGCCCAAAGCCACCGAACGCATCTACGTGGGCAAGAAGGCCTCCAACCATGCCCTGCCCCAGGACGGCATCAACGCCCTGCTGGTCAAGCTGGCTGGCGAGGGCCGCAAGGTGGTGCGCCTCAAGGGTGGCGACCCTTTCATCTTCGGACGTGGCGGTGAAGAAGTCGAAGAGCTGGTCAAGGCTGGTGTGCCCTTCGAGGTCATTCCCGGCATCACCGCCGCGGCGGGTATCGGCGCCTACGCCGGCATTCCCCTGACCCACCGGGATTTCGCCCAGTCGTGCATCTTCGTCACCGGTCACCTCAAGGATGGCTCGGTGGATCTGGACTGGAACATGCTCGCCCGCCCGCGCCAGACCCTGGTGTTCTACATGGGCATCACCCAGCTCGCCGAGATCTGCACCCAGCTCATCGCCCACGGTCTGGCCGCGTCCACGCCGGCGGCGGTGGTGCGCCGCGGCACCACCCGCGAGCAGCGCGTCGTCACCTCCGACCTGACCGGCCTGCCGGCCGCCGTGAAGGCCGCCGGCATCACCCCCCCGGCGCTGACCATCGTCGGCGATGTGGTCGGCCTTCAGCCTCGCCTCGCATGGTTCCACCCGGATGAATAGCCCCCTGAGCGACCCCGCCCTGTGCCCCGCCCTGTTCGTGGCGGCGCCCGCCTCCGGTCAGGGCAAGACCACCGTGACTGCGGCCCTGGCTCGCCTGCACACCCGCCAGGGGCGCCGCGTGACGGTGTTCAAGTGCGGGCCGGACTTTCTCGACCCGCAGATCCACGCGGTGGCCAGCGGGGCGCCGGTTTACAACCTGGACCTGGGCATGTGCGGATCGGCCGACGCGGCCTGGCGCCTGCATGAAGCCGCGCGCCGTTCCGACCTGATCCTGATTGAGGGGGTGATGGGGCTGTTTGACGGCAACCCCTCGGGGGCCGACATCGCCCGCCTCTTCGATGTTCCGGTGATGGCCGTGATCGACGCCAAAGCCATGGCCCAGACCTTCGGTGCCCTGGTCCACGGCCTCGCCACCTGGCAGCCGGACCTGCCCTTTTCGGGCGTGCTCGCCAACCACGTGGGCAGCGAGGGGCACGCCCGCCTG
>JAEUNV010000129.1 GCA_016790385.1 Zoogloea sp. | reverse complement strand
CGAACGGATGGCGGAAAAGGGCATTGCCCTATGTGTTCACGGAGAGGTGACCCATGCTGACGTTGATATCTTTGATCGCGAGCGTGTCTTTATCGATCGCGTACTGGCGCCGCTTGCAGCGCGCTACCCGACCCTGCGCATCGTCTTTGAGCACATCACGACGGCCGAGGCCGCACAGTTCGTGACGGAAGCCGGGCCGAACGTGGGCGCCACCATCACCGCCCACCACCTGCTCCTCAACCGCAACGCGATCTTCGCCGGCGGCATCCGCCCGCACCACTACTGCCTGCCGGTCCTCAAGCGCGAGACTCACCGGGAGGCGCTGGTGAAGGTGGCCACCTCCGGCAGCACCAAGTTCTTCCTCGGCACCGACTCGGCCCCCCACGCCAGGACCACCAAGGAAGCGGCCTGCGGCTGTGCCGGCTGCTACACCGCCCACGCCGGTATCGAGCTCTACGCCGAAGCCTTCGAGGACGCCGGCGCCCTCGACAAGCTGGAGGCCTTTGCCAGCTTCAACGGCCCCGACTTCTACCGCCTGCCCCGCAACACCGACACCATTACCCTGGTGAAGGAGAGCTGGGACGTGCCCGCCGGCCTCGATTACCTGCCGGGCGACCCCCTGGTGCCCCTGCGAGGTGGCGAGCAGATCCGCTGGAAGCTGGCCTGATCCCGACCGCCCTTGCCCCGACGATGCGCCCTATCCCCAAGCCCCTTCTGCTCCTTCTTGCCCTGCCCCTCCTCGCCGCCTGCGAGTACGAGGGGGCGGCATTCATCGTCAATGGCAACAAGGACGAAAACATCAGCCTGGTGCGCGAACAGCGCTGGTTCTGGAGTGACGAGGTGGAGCAGGCCGTGGTTGTGTCGCGCATGCCCACCTGCATGCGCCGCCACGACATCAAGTCCGGGGTGGCGGGCAGCGTGAAGATGGAGGTTTTTGAGGCCGGCAGCAGCCTGTGGGCGCTCAAGCAAGGCAAGAGCTGGTATCTGGCGAGTACCGAGAAATGCGAGTTCCAGCGCTGGGCGGAACCCCCCGACGAGCCTCCCGGCCGCCTGGTCGGCACCTTCAGCCGCAAAAACGACAAGCTTGAGTTCATCCCCGCCGACAAGCCCGCCAAACCGATCCGTCCGGCCGAGGAGTGAGCTTCGGCGCGAGCCGGCCTCCAGGTGGTCTCACGTGTCTTCCCACAGCCAGACCCGGGCGCATTCTCCCGCCGCCTTCGCCCAGCGCCCCCTCTTCGAACCCATCGCCCGCCTGCTGTCCGGATTTCCGGATGGCCTGCCCGATGCGGCTGCGCTGACCGCCTGCCTGCATGCCCATGCTCCCGGCGCGGTGAGTGGTTCCGGGCATCCGCTACGCTTTGTCCTGCCCGCCGAAGGTATTGAGGCCTACGAGCAGCACATCCACGCCAGCGGCGAGGTGCCCACCCGGCCCAAGGACTGGCACGACTTCTTCAACGCCTTGGCCTGGTGTGTATGGCCACGCAGCAAGGCGGCTTGCAATGCCCTGCACCTGCGGGAGCAGGCTGTCAGGTCTGCCGCCAGCCTGCCCGGGCGCGGGCCTGTGCGTGACGCCCTGACCCAGTTCGACGAGTGCGGTGTGCTGGTGGTCTCCGCCGACCCGGACATCCCGGCCCTGCTGGCGGCCCATGCCTGGGAGGAGGCCTTGTGGACCCGCCGCGTCCGCCTGCTGGACAGCACCCGCTTCCTCATCTTTGGCCACGGTAGCTGGGATCAGCTGCGGCAGCCTTTCTTCGGTCTGTGTGGCAAGGCCATCTACCGGCAAGTAGACGCGGACTGGCTGGACCTGCCCGCAGAGAAGCGCCAGGCCGAGGCCGACGCCTGGCTTGCCGCGCGCCTCGCCGACCCGGATCGGCCCTTCGACAAGGCCGCCCTGTCGCCTCTGCCGCTGCTTGGCATTCCGGGCGTGACGCCCGACAGCGAGTGTGCCGATTACTACCGGGACACCCGCCAGTTCCGTCCCCGGCGTGGCATGCATCGCACCGCGCCGCACGCGGGGCTGTGATCCGCCCCCCGATTTGAAGGAAAATAGCGGGCTCGCCGAATGCTGCCCGGGTGATGCCCGTTGCGCCGGCCCCGAATTCATCCTTCAGGAATCGACCATGCTGCAGAAATTCCCCGCCTTTGCCGGTGTCCAGGGCCCGGTTGTCGTCGTCGTCATGGATGGCTACGGCATTCCCAAGAACGACGCCGGCAGCGCGATTGCCGCCGCCCGCAAGCCCACCCTCGACCGCCTCTTCGCCGAATGCCCGGCCATCCGCCTGCGCGCCCACGGCACTGCGGTGGGCATGCCATCGGACGACGACATGGGGAACTCGGAGGTTGGCCACAACGCCATCGGCGCCGGTCAGGTGTACAGCCAGGGGGCTGCACTGGTGGCCAATGCCATCGCCGATGGCGCCATCTGGGCGGGTGATGCGTGGAAGGAGATCGTGGCGGGCGCCAGGGCCGGCGCCAACGGCAAGGCGGGTGTCATCCACTTCATCGGCCTGTTTTCCGACGGCAACGTGCACAGCCACATCGACCACCTGAAGGCGATGGTGCTGCGGGCCAAGGCCGAGGGCGTGCAGACGGTGCGCATCCACGCGCTGCTGGACGGCCGCGACGTGCCCGAGACCAGCGCGCTGGACTACGTCGTGCCCTTCGAGGCCTTCCTGACGGAGATCAGCGGTGGCGGCTTCGACGCGCGCATTGCCTCGGGCGGCGGCCGCCAGTACATCACGATGGACCGCTACGATGCCAACTGGCCGATGGTCGAGCGCGGCTGGCACACCCACGTGCTGGGCGAAGGCGCGCAGTTCGCCGACGCCACCGCGGCGGTGAAGGGCCTGCGCGAGAAGCACCCGGGCACGATCGACCAGGATCTGCCGGAGTTCGTCGTCGCCGAGCATGGCAAGGCCATCGGCACCATCGAGGACGGCGATGCGGTGGTGTTCTTCAACTTCCGTGGTGACCGGGCCATCGAGATCAGTCGCGCCTTCGATGAAGCCGGCTTCGACCGGTTCGACAGGGTACGGGTGCCGAAAGTGACCTACGCCGGCATGCTGCAGTACGATGGCGACCTCAAGTTGCCGGCCCGCTTCCTTGTGGCGCCGCC
>JAEUNV010000110.1 GCA_016790385.1 Zoogloea sp. | reverse complement strand
GGGGGAGGATGCGGCGGCGGTGACTGATGCCACCGCCGGCCCGATGGGCTAGAGGAAGCGGTCGAGCAGACGCTTGCTGTGGCTGTCGAGGGCGTAGCGGTCGCGGATCAGGAAGTTGATGCCGCGGCTGTCGGTGATCATCAGGGCCGGGGCGGCGAGGCGGCGGATGTCTTCCTCGCCTTTGAGCACCATGCTGGTGGCGCCCCGGTCGGTTTCCAGATCCCAGGTGCTTGGCGTGGCAAAGCTCGAGACATGGCTGATGCGCTGGATCACCGGCATGAACTCGCGGCTGGCCATTTCGTCGGCGATCAACTGGCGCTTGTCGTCGGGCAGGTCGGAAAGGCGTTCAATCCACGCCACTTCCTCGCCGTCGGTGTTGATCAGACCGATGTTTTCGGTTGGGGCGGCGATGGGAAAGGCGCGCACCGGGGTCACCAGGTGGGCTTTGCCTTCCGGGTCGGTGAGCACAAGCTGGCCAAAGCTGTTGCGGGCAATGTTGAGATTCTGCTGGGACATGGCGGGCCTTCAGGCGGGGGCGTGTTCGCGGTGCTGGGGCGCGCGGGGCTCTGGGCCGATGGCGTCGTCGTCCAGCTTGCGGGTCTGGGCTTCGTAGAGGCGAAAATAGGCACCCTGTTTTTCCATCAGGGTGTCGTGGTTGCCGATCTCGACGATCTGCCCCCGGTCCAGCACCACCAGCCGGTCGGCCTTGCGCAGGGTGGACAGGCGGTGGGCGATGGCAATGGTGGTGCGGCCGCGGATGAGGTTTTCCAACGCGGCCTGGATCTCCATCTCGGTCTCGGTATCCACCGCCGAGGTGGCTTCGTCGAGGATCAGGATGCGCGGATCGATGAGTAGCGCCCGGGCGATGGAGATGCGCTGGCGCTCGCCGCCCGACAAGGCCTGGCCGCGTTCGCCAACGAGCGAGTCATAACCCTGGGGCAGGCGCAGGATGAAATCGTGGGCGTGGGCGGCGCGGGCCGCGGCGATGATCTCCTCGCGGCTGGCGTCGGGCTTGCCGTAGGCGATGTTCTCGGCAATGGTGCCGAAGAACAGGAAGGGTTCCTGGAGCACCAGACCGATATTGCGGCGGTATTCCGACACCGGCACTGAACGGATGTCCATGCCCTCGATGCGGATGGAGCCATCGGTCACGTCGTAGAAGCGGCAGATCAGGTTGACCAGGGTGCTCTTGCCCGAACCCGAATGGCCTACCAGACCGATCATTTCGCCCGGGGCGATGTTCAGATCGACGCCGCGCAGGATGCTGCGGTTGCCGTAACGGAAGCCGACCCGCTTGACCTCGATGGCGCCGGTGACCTTGGGCAGGTGCTGAGGGGTTGCCGGATCGGGCACGCTGGAAACGTGGTCGAGGATGTCGAAGATGCGCTTGGCGCCGGCAGCGGCCTTCTGGGTCACCGAGACGATCCGGCTCATGGAGTCGAGGCGGGTGTAGAAGCGCGAGATGTAGGCCAGGAAGGCCGCCAGGGTGCCGACGGTGACGTCGTTCTTGGATACCAGCCAGATGCCGAAACCCCATACGATCAGCAGGCCCACTTCGGTGAGCAGGGTGACCGTGGGCGAGAACACCGACCACACCTTGTTCACCCGGTCATTCACCGCGAGGTTGCGGGCATTGGCCTCGCGGAAGCGGGCGACTTCCCGCTTCTCCTGGGCAAAGGCCTTGACCACGCGGATGCCGGGAATGGTGTCGGCCAGCACGCTGGTAACCTCGGACCATACCCGGTCCACCTGCTCGAAGCCGTAGCGCAGCTTGTCGCGCACCGTGTGGATGAGCCAGGCGATGAAGGGCAGCGGCACCAGGGTGACGAGGGCCAGCCACGGGTTGATGGACACCAGGATGATCGCCGTCATGGTGATCATCAGCACGTCGGTGGCGAAGTCCAGCAGGTTCATCGACAGGAAAAGGCAGATCCGGTCGGTCTCGGCGCCGATCCGCGCCATCAGGTCGCCGGTGCGCTTGCCGCCAAAGTACTCCAGGGACAGGCCTTGCAGGTGCTCGTAGGTGGTGGTGCGCAGGTCGGCGCCGATGCGTTCGCTGACCAGGGCCAGGATGTAGGTCTTGGCCCAGCCGAGACCCCAGGCGAAGATCGCGGCAATCAGCAGGCCGCCGAGCATCATCATGACGCGGGGGCCGTCGATGGGGGCGCCGTTTTGGAAGGGGATTAGCACCTCGTCCATCAGGGGCATGGTGAGGTAGGGCGGGACGAGGGTGGCGGCCGTTGATAGCAGGGTCAGGACGAAGCCGGCCAGGAGCTGCCCCTTGTAGGGCTGGGCAAAGCGCCACAGGCGGAACAGGGTCCAGGTGGACGGCGGGGTGTGGATCTCCCGGGCGCAGGTGGGGCATTCGTCGGTGCCCGGCGGCAGGGGCGCGTCGCAGGTCGGACAGGTCAGGGGCTCGGGCGGGGTCGGCTGACGCCCCGCCAGCACGCACTCAAGCTGGGCCTTGAAGCGGTCGGAGAGGTTGCGCGCGGCCGGGTCCTGGGCCAGGGTGAAACGCCAGCCCGCGAGCTTGCCCGCCGGGTCCACCAGATCAAGGGCGGCAACGCCGCCGTGGTCCCGGTGGCGCAGTTGCATGCCGTCGCGGAAAGGCCACGATTGCCAGGCGCCGGCTGCATCGTCCCAGGCCATCAGCCGACGGTCGGTGAGGGCCACGATTCCGCTGCGGAACTGAAGTTGCGTGTCCAGATCGAGGCTGAGGCTGGCCAGAACCTTCTCGTCGGCGGCCAGGGAGGCGTCGAGCCGTGAGCGCCAGATTTCAGGAACGGCCGGTCCGAGATAGTCGGAATAGGATGTCGAAAGGTGAGCGGGCACGGAGTTCATTTGAGGGACGCGATGCGGCCTGTGAAAAGGGCCACAGAAAAGGGCCGGCGTGGGGCAAAATTGCGTCCGAAGTTTACTGACTCGTTACAGGCACGTATACCCGGCGCTCGGGCAGAACCTCTGGCTTGCCGATATTTTTTTCTCAGGTAATCCATCCGGACCCTGCCGCGTTAAGCGAAAGTTGAGTTTTTGTTTCACCGAAGCGCTACCCAGCCCGCCCTTTCCACTGCCTTGCCCATGACCAACAAAACGATCGAATTCCTGAACGTGCTCCATTTGCGGGGTCCGAACATCTGGACCTACCGCTCCGTCCTTGAGGCATGGGTCGATATCCACGACCTGGAAGATTGCCCGTCCAACGTCATCCCCGGTTTCTATGAGCGGCTCACCGCCATGCTTCCGACCCTGGTCGAGCATCGTTGCAGCATCGGCGAGCGGGGGGGCTTTCTCAAGCGGCTTCGGGACGGCACCTGGCCGGGGCACATTCTTGAGCACGTGACGCTTGAACTACAGAACCTTGCCGGCATGACCGGTGGCTTCGGCAAGGCCCGCGAGACCTCCATCCGCGGTGTGTACAAGGTGGTCATCCGCGCCTGGCAGAAGGACGTCTCCATGGCGGCCCTCAACATGGGCCACGATCTCCTGATGGCCGCCATCGAGGATCGCCCCTACGACGTGGATGCTGCCGTGCTGCGCCTGCGTGACCTGGTGGATACCTACATGCTTGGCCCGAGCACCCGTTGCATCGTCGAGGCCGCCGCCGACAAGTCCCGCCGCATCCCCTTCATCCGCCTGCTGGCCGAAGGCAATCTGGTGCAGTTGGGCTATGGCGCACGCCAGCGCCGCATCTGGACGGCCGAGACCGATCGCACCCCGGCCATCGCCGAGAGCATCTCCCGCGAGAAGGATCTGACCAAGAGCCTGCTCTCTTCCTGCGGCGTGCCGGTGCCGGAAGGTCGCATCGTCCACGGCGTTGATGACGCTATCGAAGCCGCGGAGGACATTGGCTTTCCGGTAGTCATCAAGCCCAGCGACGGCAACCATGCCCGCGGTGTGTTCACCAATGTGCGCAGCGCCGACGAGATCCGTGAGCTGTACCCGCTGACCGACGCCGAGGGCTCGGAGGTGATTGTCGAGCGCTTCATCCGCGGGGCGGAGCACCGCCTGCTGGTGGTGGGCGGCAAGATGGTTGCGGCAAACAAGGGTGACATGGTGTCGGTGATCGGCGACGGCGAGCATTGCATCGACGAACTCATCGAGACCCAGATCAACTCCGACCCGCGTCGGGGCGTGGAACACGAATTTCCCCTCTACCTGATCAAGCTCGAAGATTACCCGGCGGCCCAGATGGAAGTGGCCCGCCAGGGTTTCACCGGCGCTTCGGTCCCGGCCGCGGGTCAGGAGGTGATGATCGTCCGCACCAGCAACATGGCCTTCGACGTGACCGACGAGGTCCACCCCGACACGGCGGAGCTGGCCTGTCTGGCTGCCCGTATCGTCGGCCTGGACATCGCCGGCGTCGATCTG
>JAEUNV010000107.1 GCA_016790385.1 Zoogloea sp. | reverse complement strand
GAGGCCTTTTTCGCTGAGCATTTCGTGGCCAATTACTGCCCCCTCGCGTTTTTCGAAGGGGGCCGCAATCTCACCCCCGACAAGCTGCCTGCCGATGAACAGGCGCCCCTGCTGGCCGCCTGCGACGCGCATCTGCGCGAGGTGATAGGCATATTGCAGCCGGACTGGGTGATCGGCGTGGGCGCCTGGGCTGAGCAGCGTGCCCGCCTGGCGCTGGCAGGCCTGTCGCTAAAGGTGGGCAGGGTGCTCCATCCCAGCCCGGCGAGCCCCGCCGCCAACCGGGGCTGGAGCGAGGCGGCGACCCGGCAGCTGATTGAACAGGACGTCTGGTCTCGGCCGCATCCCTGATCTCCGGCCCGGGCTCAAGGTTTCGGGGTGATGTCCTTGAGGGACGCGTCCACCTGCCGGGCGATCTCCAGCATGGTGTTGCGTGATGCCGTGGCGGCCTCCACAACGGCCTTCGCCACGTCGAGCATTTCCGGCTGTCCGGATCCCGTCGGAACGGGAAGCTTTGTGGCAGCGCTGAGCAATCGTGTGAGTTCGCGCTGGTTCTCGGCGATGACCTCATTGAAGTCGATGGCGTAGCCCACGGCCTGCTGAATCAGCTGGTGGGCGATCCCGGACCGGGTTTCGCAGAAGGCTGGCATGCCCTGGGCCGCCATCAGGGCTCTAATGCCCGAAAGATTGCTTTCCGTGATGGAGCGGGTGGCCTTGACGTTCAGGGCTATCAGCCGTTGGGCGCACACGAAGGTGCCCTCGTAGAGCGCCCGCAGGGCATCGAAGTTGCCCTGGCCCGAGGGGGTGAGCAACTGCTGGAACGTGAGCATGGATGGATCTCCTTGGCAACAAGCCGCGAACCTGAGCTTTCCCGGGCGCGGTCGCGGCCCGATGTCCGGCTCATGGGAACACCATAAACGCTCCCCGGCGAGACGTGCTTGCGTACCGTCAAGAGTCTGCGTAATCGGGATGGCCGACGAGGGTTGCCTTCGTGCGGACGCAAGGCCGAAAACGCCCCCGCGTTTCCGGCGGGGGGGCTGAGGAGATCCGCCGGGTTGCTCAGTAGCGGCGCGGCGCCGGTGTCGGCGCACCACCCGGGCGGGCGGGAAGGTGACGGAAGGTGATGCGGCCCTTGGAGAGGTCGTAGGGTGACATCTCCAGGGTGACTTCGTCACCGGCGATGATGCGGATGTGGTTCTTCTTGAGCTTGCCGCCGGAGTAGGCGATCAGGGTGTGGCCGTTGTCGAGGGTCACTCGGTAACGTCCGTCGGGCAGCACTTCGGTGACGCTGCCGTGCATTTCAATCAGTTCTTCCTTGGCCATGTCGGGCTCCTTGTGGGTGGCCGGGCGGCGTCCCTGCATGGGGCGTGTCGGCCTCGGCCCGCCACCGCCTTGGTGGGCCAGTTTGTGCCGCCGCCGCAAGGGGCAATGGCGATTGAATGTCGGCGCTTGGTTCGGCGGGCCGGCGACGGGTGCCCGCAAACAGGATCGCAGGCGAAGATGAAAGGCGTTTTACTCCATGCAGCATGGTGCTCCTACTGCATGTCAAAAAAACAAGGCCACCGCGTTGGGTGGCCTTGTCTCTGCAATCTGGTGGGTTGTGAGTGGCTCGAACACTCGACCTACGGATTAAGAGTCCGCTGCTCTACCAACTGAGCTAACAACCCATTCTATCGGGAGCCGGTATTTGGCCCCACCACGATCTGGTGGGTCGGGCGAGATTCGAACTCGCGACCAACGGATTAAAAGTCCGCTGCTCTACCGACTGAGCTACCGACCCCCCGGAAGAGACGCGCATTATAGCCCTACCATCGAATACGTCAAGCGTTTCGTAACTGAAACCGTATCGACAGGCTTGCACCGGCGATGATGGAGAAAACCGTGAGGCCTGCGCCCAGCGACAGGGTGGACAGGCCGCTGAGGCCCTGGCCGATGGTGCAGCCCAGCGCAGTGACACCCCCGAAGCCCATCAGCATGGCCCCGATCAGGTGACGGACAAGGTCGGGCGCGTCGCGGAAGCCCTCGATCCGGAATTCACGCGTAAGCAGGGCGCCCAGCAGGGAGCCGGCCACGACTCCCAGGCTGAGGGCGATACCAAGGCTGACGCTGCGGCTCTTGTCGGTCCATAGCATCAGCAGGTCGAGGGTATAGGCAAAGGGAGCGACGAAGCTGAGGGATTCCATGCGGCCGCTGTTGGTGGCCAGGAAGGCCGGTTCCAGGGTTTCGGGGTCTTCCGGGAGGAAACCCAGGTGTCCGCTCAGATACCAGGCCGCCACGATGGTGGCACCGATGGCCGTGCTGCCGAGCAACGGCACCGGACGCCACATCTCCCGGCTCGAAAGGGCGAACAGGCCGAGACCACCGGCGGCAATGCCGCCACAGGCCAGCCAGGCGCTGCGAGGGTCCAGCGCGAATCGGGCGGCGATGAGGCTGGGCAGATCCTGGTGGGTATTCAGGGTGAGCGCCACCGGATCCAGCCAGGCGCTGCGCCAGCCTCCGAACAGGCCGCGCAGGGTCATATAGGCGGACAGGCCGAGAAAAACGAAGACCACCAGGGATTTCAGGTTTCCACTGCCGAGACGCACCAGGGTTTTGGCGCCGCAGCCTGACGCCAGGGTCATGCCGACACCGAAAAGCAGGCCGCCGACAAGGTGGGACAGCCAGGCCAGCCGAGAGCCGGTGTAGATGGAATTGTGCACGTCGATCTGCCCCGCCATTTGCAGGGCGGTGGTGCCGGCCACGGCGGTGGCGGCGGCGAGCGCCCACATGCGCAGGCGGGTCCAGTCCTCCATGATGTGGATGTCGGCGATGGCCCCCATGGTGCAGAAGTTGCTGCGTTGGGCGGCATAGCCGAAGACGGCTCCGATGCCAAAGGCCAGCCATGCGAGGGTGGCCACGCCGAGGGGAAGGTTGGCATCCATGTGCGTCCCCGGGGGGTCAGCGGTAGGCCGTGGGGTCAGTCACCCCGGCAGCCTGGAAGCCGGCTCGGCGCAGGCGGCAGGCATCGCACAGGCCGCAGGCCCGGCCGTCGTCGTCGGCCTGGTAGCACGATACGGTGAGGCCGTAGTCCACCCCCAAGGCCGTGCCGCGACGAATGATGTCGGCCTTGGACAGATTGATGAGCGGGGCGTGGATGTGCAGTTTGTGGCCCTCGACGCCGGCCTTGGTGGCCAGGTTGGCCATGGCTTCAAAGGCGTTGATGAAGGCAGGTCGGCAATCCGGGTAGCCGGAATAGTCCACGGCATTGACGCCCACGTAGATGTGATCGGCCTCCAGCACTTCGGCCCAGGCCAGGGCAATGGAGAGCATGATGGTGTTGCGGGCCGGTACGTAGGTGATCGGTATGCCGCCTTCCAGGCCTTCGACCGGTACCGCCAGGGCCGGGTCGGTGAGGGCCGAGCCGCCGAACTGCCCCAGGTCCACGTGGGCGACCCGGTGGGCGGTGGCGCCGAGCGCCTTGGCTACGCGCTGGGCTGCGGCGAGTTCGGCAGCGTGGCGCTGGCCGTATTCGACGGACAGGGCGTAGGCATCGAAGCCCTCTGCACGAGCAATGGCCAGGCAGGTGGCGGAGTCGAGCCCGCCCGAGAGCAGGACGAGGGCGCGGGGGCGTGGGGTAGTCATGGTATCTCCGGGATTTCGGAAAATAGTAACGTCGACCGGAGG
>JAEUNV010000057.1 GCA_016790385.1 Zoogloea sp. | reverse complement strand
CCGCCTTCGAAGATCCGCTCGATGCGCCCGAAACGCAGGTGCGACTCGAGCTCTCCCGCCAAACGCTCGGTTTCCGCGGATCGGGCATTGGAGACACGGGTCAGATTGGAGTAGACCTCTTTCATGCTGCGAGCCAGGGATCGCGGCATGTCGGCTCGCAGAACGAGCAATTCCGCAACGCGCACGGGCGTGATCTGGTCCCGGTAGACCTTGCGATACACCTCGAAGGCGGAGACGGACTGCAGCAAGGCGCTCCACTGGTAATAATCGGCAGCGTGGGCTGACTCTTCGTCGGAGCCCGGCAAAAGGTTGAGGTATTTGACCTCAAGGATGCGTGCCGTGTTGTCGGCCCGTTCCAGGAAGGTTCCCAGACGGATGAAGCGTAGCGCCTCATCCTGAAGCATGGTGCCGATGGTCACCCCCCGGGATAGATGCGAACGGTACTTGACCCATTCGAAGAAAGCACCCGTCCCCGACTCAAGGAGCTTGGCGACGGTGAAATCGCGCATCTTCAGCCAGGTCTCGTTGGAGGTTTCCCATAGCTCGGATGTCAACGTGCCGCGCACTGCGTGGGCATTCTCACGTGTCGCCCGCAAGCAGCGGTAGATGCTGCCCGGATTGTCCCTGTCGAAGATCATGAATTCGAGCACGGATTCCGTCGAGAAAGCGGGGTACTTGGCGAGGTAGGCATCCTGTAGCTCCATGATCTTGAGCATGCCGGACCACATTGCGGCCACCTCCTCGCCGTTTTGCGGCAGGAGGGAAAGCCGATAGGTGACATCAAGAATACGTGCGGTGTTTTCGGCCCGCTCCATGTAGCGGGCCATCCAGAAAAGGTGATCAGCGGTGCGGCTCAGCATGTTTTCAGGCCTCCAGTACCCAGGTGTCCTTGGTGCCACCGCCTTGCGACGAGTTCACCACCAGCGATCCCTCGCGCAGAGCGACGCGGGTCAGCCCGCCCGGCACCATTTGTACTTCGGTTCCCGACAGTACGAAGGGGCGCAGGTCGAGGTGACGCGGTGCGATACCGCTTTCGACGAAGGTCGGACAATTCGAAAGTGCCAGCGTAGGCTGGGCGATGTATTTCTCCGGGTTGGCGACCAGATATTTGCGGAAGGTTTCGATCTGCTCGGCCGTGGAAGCCGGCCCCACCAGCATGCCGTAACCACCTGCACCATGGACCTCCTTGACTACCAGCTCGGGCAGGTGCGCCAGCGTGTAAGCCAGGTCTTCAGGCTTGCGGCACATGTAGGTGGGCACGTTATTGAGAATCGGCTGCTCGCCCAGATAGAAGCGGATCATCTCAGGCACGTAGGGGTAAATGGATTTGTCGTCCGCCACGCCTGTACCGATGGCGTTCGAGACGGTCACGCGACCGGCCCTGTAAGCATCGAGCAGACCCGGCACCCCAAGCATGGAATCCTTGCGGAAATACTTCGGGTCCAGGAAGTCATCATCGACCCGGCGGTAGATCACGTCTACGCGCCGTGGCCCCTGGGTGGTACGCATGAAGACCTGATCGTCCCTGACGAACAGATCCTGCCCCTCCACCAGCTCGACACCCATCTGCTGGGCCAGGAAGGCATGCTCAAAATAAGCTGAGTTGTAGGCACCCGGGGTCAGAACGACCACGGTCGGGTCGGTCACGCCGACCGGTGCCAGACTGCGCAGCGTGTGCAGCAGCATGTCCGGATAATGCTCTACCGGGGCCACCCGGTGACGGGCAAACAGCTCGGGGAAAAGGCGCATCATCATCCGGCGGTCTTCGAGCATGTAAGAGACGCCCGATGGAACCCGCAGGTTGTCTTCCAGAACGTAGAACTCCCCCTCCCCTGCCCGGACCACATCCACGCCCGCAATGGCCGCGTAGATGTCACAGGGCACGTTAACACCCTGCATCTCCGGCCGGTACTGGGCATTGTTGAGAACCTGCTCGGCCGGGATGTGGCCAGCCTTCAGGATTTCCTGATTGTGGTAGATGTCGTGGATGAAGCAGTTCAAAGCCTTGACGCGCTGACGCAGGCCGGCCTCGAGATCCTTCCACTCCTGGGCGGGAATGATGCGGGGAATGATATCGAAGGGGATCAGACGCTCGGTGCCCGATTCTTCGCCGTAAACCGCAAAAGTAATACCGAAGCGATGGAACAGGGAATCTGCCTCTGCCCGCTTACGCGCGATGCGGTCTGCCGGGGTCTCACTCAGCCACGCAGCGTAGCCCGCGTAATGCGCACGGACACTCCCATCGTCCGCCGTCATCTCATTGAAGAATTTTGTAATGGCCATTAGCGCTCGCCTGTTATGTTGTGAAGCGGAGATACCACTTTTGGCTTAGCTAGAAACATGCCAATCCAAGAACCCTGATAAACAAACAACTTATCAGCACGCCGATCCAACAATGCACCATATAAGTGCGGGCGCACCGAACTGGTGAAGCCTACGTGCAGCAATTCGGTGCGCAGGCTGCACCGATATTCTTGCACGCATCCCTCCCCACGTTGCCGCGGGCCGAATGCGAGTCGACTGGCAATAGTGTCACAGCATTTCCAAATAGGCGCCAAACCCGTGACAAATCTATTTCTTAGGATATAGACAAGGTCGATACAATCCGGCCCGGCCGCATGTGCTGCCCACAGGATTCGATCATGTCAAAGCCCTCCTCCGAGCGTCTTTTCCTTTCCCGGCCCCTTATTCTCGCTGTTCTGGCCAGTGTCGCACTTCCAGCCATTGCTGACGACAGTCTGAGCACACTCAAACAGATGAGTCTCGATGCATTGGCCGATCTGCGGGTCAGCACCGCCACCCACCGCAGCGAACGCCTGGAAGACACTGCGGCCGCCATCCACGTTCTGACCGCCGAAGACATTCGGCGCAGCGGGGCCACCTCGCTTCCGGAACTGCTGCGCGGCGTCCCCGGCCTGAATGTGGCACGCATCAGCGCAACGGAATGGGCGGTCAGCGCACGCGGTTTCAACAACCAGTTCGCCAACAAGCTGCTGGTCATGGTGGACGGCCGCAGCGTTTACACACCGTTCTTTTCCGGCGTGCTGTGGGACGAGCTGAATGTTGTCATGCAGGATATCGAGCGCGTCGAAATCGTCCGCGGCCCCGGTGGCTCCACCTGGGGTGCCAATGCCGTCAATGGCGTCATCAATATCATCACTCGCCACGCCGAAGACACTCAGGGCACCTTGCTGAGTGTCGTTGCGGGGGATCTCCAGTCCGAACTGGTCCTGCGCAACGGCTTCAAGGCGGGTGAATCCGGCCACGCCAGGGTATGGGCCAAGGTGCATCAATACGACCGTCTTGCCCAAGCCTCCGCGAACGACAGCGAAGACATCCGCTGGCGTGGCGGCCGGGCCGGCTTCCGCGGTGACTGGGAAGTGGGAGGCGGCACCCTGATGCTGGAGGGAGAGAGCTTCCGCGAGTTGAAACAGCAGGAAAGAGCTTATTCGGGCGCCCACCTGCTGGGCCAGTGGTCACAGACCCGCGGCGAAGCACGCGACGAGTTGCGCGCCTACGTCAATCGTTTCACCCTCGACCACTGGCGCGTTCTCAACAACGGTGCCCGTGCCGAGTTGGACACCTTTGATCTGGGCTACCGCCATCACTTTTCACCGATCGGCATGCATAACCTCATCGCCGGGATCGGCTATCGGAACATCGCCAGCGATGCCGTGATGACCCCCCCTGCGGGTGTAAGCCGTAGCAGCAGAACCGATCAGCTGGTCAGTGCCTTTGCCGAGGACACCCTGGCCCTGGCTGAACGACTTCAGCTGACCGTCGGGGTCAAGGTCGAACACAACGAGTTCACCGGGATTGAATGGCAACCCTCCGCGCGGATGCGCTGGACTCCGGCTAAGGGCAACACCGTGTGGGCTTCAGTGTCCCGTGCGGTCCGCACGCCCTCGATCATCGAGGACAGCGCCCGGCTGACGTCCTATGTTTCGCCCCGAGCGCTTACCGGGGGGCTTCCCCTGTTTGTCTCGTCCTACGGCAACCCCAATCTACAGGCTGAAAGATTGGTGGCCTACGAGCTTGGCTACCGCACGCAGATCACCCCCCGCCTGAGCTTTGATGCCACGGTTTTCCTCAATGACTACGATCGCCTGGTCACAGTTGACCTGATCGGCGCCCCGCGTCTCGTACCGAACCTGCCGAGCCCCTACCTCACCTGGAACGCCCTGGCCGGCAACGCCCTGCGAGGAACCGTCCGCGGCTTCGAGCTGTCGGCGGATTTCCGTCCGGCCGACACCTGGCGCCTTCAGGCCAGTTATTCGCATCTCGACATAAACCTGGCCACCGAGCCGGGCAATACCGAAATCAACCCCCTGAGAGCCGCGGGAGAATCCCCCGTCCATCAGGCCAGCCTGATCATCCGTCACGACCTGCGCCATGACCTTGAACTCGACCTGCACACCCGCTACGTGAGCGCGCTCAGCGCCTACAGCATTCCGGACTACCTCACCGCCGACCTGCGCCTGGGCTGGCGCGCCACCAGCCGGCTCGATCTTTCCCTCAACGGCCGCAACCTGATTGGCCCCGCCCGCAAGGAATTCGGCACCAACCTGGTCAATGCCAGCGACGCCTACCTTATTCCCCGGGAATACTACTTGACGGCCAACCTCCGCTTCTAAAGCGCCCATTTTGCCTCACACCGGCCTAACGCTTCCTGTTGCCCGCCTGCTGCGTCGTTCTGCGGTGGGCTGTTGGCTACTGCTCGCCCTTTCAGCGCCATCGCCGGCGGGCGACACCAATCCGTCCGCCTTCGCGGAGACGGAGGTCAAGGCCGCGTTTGTTTATAATTTCGCGCATTTCGTCCGTTGGCCCGATGCCCACGTCCCGCGCGGCAGCGAGCCCTTCCGCTACTGTATTTTTGATGACACCCTGGCGTCCCTGCTCGCCAAAGCCGTTGCCGGCGAAACGCTTGACGGACGCCCCTTTGTCGTTCTGCGCCAACCGGAATCACGCAGCCTCCAGGAATGCCATTTGATCTATTTCGGCGAACAATCCGTGATCGGCCCCGGGCTTCAGGCCGACCTGCTCCGGCGCCTGGCCGCCAGCGCGATTCTCACCGTCAGTGACCACCCCGGCTTTTCCTCACGTGGTGGCATGATCACCCTCGTCCGCAAACGCGGGCGCATCCACCCGGTCATCAATACCGACGCCATTGAACGAACCGAGCTGCGGATCAGCGCCAAGCTGCTCAATCTCGCCACACTGACGCGGGACGGGAAAGGCAGTGCACCATGAAATTTCCGCATCTTGGAAAATATCCGATCAAGCATCAGGTGGTGCTGATTGCCTTGATCACCACCACGCTCGGCCTGGTGGTGGCCCTCATGCTGCTGGTTTATGGCGAACTTCAAACCTCGGCAAGGGTGATGCAGGATAACGCCAACGTCCTGACCCGCCTCGTCGGCGTTAACAGCACGGCCGCCGTAAGTTTCCAGGACCCGGAGGCCGCGCAGGAAATCATCAACGCGCTGGGCAGCGCCCCGGACGTCATAGCGGCCACCCTTCGCTCACCCGACGGTAAAGTCTTCGCCGAATATCACAGCGCGCTTCCAGCCCATGCCAGCGTACTCGCCGTTGTCGAAGAACACCACGACAGCGAAAGCCATGCGGGCGCCCCCTTCGGTTCGCCGCGACACCCCATCGGCCTGCTTCTCGGTGCGCCCTTTCTCGAGATCGCCAATCCCGTGATCGTCGGCGAGCGACAGGTCGGCACCATTGAAGCGTATTTCGATCTGACCCCCCTCCGCGATCTCGTCCATAAGCGAATCCTGGCCGCATCAGCCGTCCTGCTGGCGGCTTCGCTGCTCGCCTGGCTCCTCGCGTCCCGCCTGCAACGCCTGATCGCGAGCCCCATCGAGAACCTTGCCCGGCAGATGCAGCGAGTCTCCGAAACCCGCGACTATGCGCTGCGCGTCAGCCCGGAAAGCCGCAACGAGATTGGAACGCTGATGGACGGCTTCAACACCATGCTCGATCAGATTGAAGCCCGTGACGCGCAACTCCGTGTGGCCAAGGAAGCGGCCGAGCACGCCAATCAAGCCAAATCCCTGTTCCTGGCCACCATGAGCCACGAGATCCGCACGCCGATGAACGGAATCATCGGCATGGCCGAGTTGCTTGCATATACCCGGCTGAACCCGGAGCAGAACCGGTTTGTGGGCCATATCCGGACGTCCGCGGACAGCCTCCTGCGGGTGATCAATGACATCCTCGACTTCTCCAAACTCGAGGCAGGCCGCATGACCATCGAAGCCCGCCCCTGTGACCCCCGGGCCATCGTCGAAGACATCAGCGGATTCTTCCTTCACAAGACCATCGAAAAGAAGCTCCACCTGCACTGCGACATTGCCCCTGACCTTCCCGCGCAGATCGAAGCCGATCCCGACCGCCTGCGCCAGATCCTTATCAATCTCGTTGGCAACGCCATCAAGTTCACGGTGTCGGGAGAGGTCCACCTCCGCCTTGAGCAGCAGCCCCTGGCCGAGGGCCCGCACCCGAGAATCCGTCTGCGCTTCAGCGTCAAAGACACCGGCATCGGTATCGAACCGGCAGTCCTGCCCCGCCTCTTCACCCCCTTCACCCAGGCGGATAACTCCCACGCCCGCCGATACGGCGGCACCGGCCTCGGCCTCGCCATCAGTCACGAGCTGGTGCAGCTCATGGGAGGCGAGATCGGCGCCGAGAGCTTGCCCGGCAAGGGCTCCACCTTCTGGTTTTCGGTCGTCGTGCCGGTCCTTGCGGCACCGCCCATATCCCCCAGTCTGCCGGAACCTGCGCCCGTCGGCCCGCACCCCCACGCGCCCAGTCTGGCAGGGCTGCGCGTACTCGTGGCCGAAGACAACTCCATCAACCAACTGCTGGCCACCATGCAACTGGAAGAACTCCAGTGCATCGCCACCACCGTCGACAACGGCAAGGAAGCGCTCGACTGGCTCGAGAAAGAACGCTTCGACATCATTTTGATGGATTGTCAGATGCCGCTGATGGATGGCTACGAAACCACCCGGCGTATCCGCGCCAGCGAGGCCGAGGGGCAGCACATTCCGATCATCGCCGTCACCGCCAACGCCATGGAGGATGAACGGGACGCAGCGCTGGCCAGCGGCATGGACGACTTCCTGACCAAGCCTTACAGCCACGCGGCCCTCCAGGAAACGCTCCTGCGTCTGGCCCGGCCACGCGCTGCGGCCACTCAGAGCGGCGGCGGCGGGGCATCCGCTCCCTCGCAGTCAGATGCACTGTGTCGGAATCGGGAAGCCCCGTGAATCTCTTTTTGCCCAAGTCCTTGGAGGCGTCATCCACAACTTGTCCACAACCTTGTCCACGTGAACCGAGGGCAGGGTTGAAGCCTCCCACGCGAACTCCACTTTCCCGCCCGCACTCCCGGTATGGCCGTCTCCACCCGGCAGTTCGCTGAGCCGCCGCAACCCATCGTCTACTCGCCACCGCCCGGCATGCCGCCAGTGCGGTATGTGGACGATGCGCTAATCGTGGTCGACAAGCCGGCGGGGCTTCTGTCGGTACCCGGTCGGAGCCCGGAACATGCCGACTGCCTTGCCAGCCGGATTCAGGCCGCGTTTCCGGACGCGCGCATCGTGCATCGGCTGGACATGGCCACCTCGGGGCTGCTGCTCATGGCCCGCGGCGCCGAAATGGAACGGCGGCTGAGCATCGCCTTCCAGAAAAGGCAGGTCGACAAGGAATACCTGGCGGTTGTGGCCGGCCGGCCACAACCTGAGCGCGGCGAGATCCGGCTCCCGCTGATGACCGACTGGCCCAACCGACCCCGGCAGAAAGTGGATAGGGAAGCGGGGAAAGCCTCCTTCACCGAATACGCATTAGCGGCCTATCACCCTGCGGACGATACCAGCCGCGTGACGCTGATTCCCCACACCGGGCGCTCGCATCAACTCCGCGTTCATATGCAGGCAATCGGTCATCCGATCCTCGGTGACGAACTCTACGCCGACCCGGCGCACCGCATGGCCGCAGCACGCCTGCTCCTTCACGCCACCTCGCTCGGTCTGGCGCATCCCCGAACGGGGCTGCGCCTCAGCTTCGAAAGCCCGGCCCCGTTCTGAATACCGGCACCTGACGCGGCATAAGGCCCGCGTCAGCCGGCATTACGGAAGGCAATCACGTGATCGGCCTCAAGGCGCACGCCAATGCGCTCGCCCAACGCATGATTGTGGTGGGATGGCACCAGCGACAAGACTTCCGCGCCACTGTCGAGACGCAGCGTATACAGGATGTCCGCGCCCCGAAAAGCCTTGTGCAGCACCTCAGCCCGTGTCGGGCTCGCGTCGTCATGCACCACGTCGTCCGGACGCAGCAGCACCTCCACCGCGCAACCTTTCCCACAGGCCCGGCAACCCAGGCCGCACTCCACGGGAACGCCGGAATTGAGCATTCCCATTTCGATCTGCACATGCCGTGAGTCCAGCACCTCGCCCGGCACAAACACGCCCTTGCCGACGAAGTCGGCCACAAAACGGTTGCCCGGCCGGTGATAGAGGTTATAGGGCGTATCCCACTGCTGGATGCGTCCCTCCGACATCACCCCGATCTCGTCGGCCATTGCAAAGGCCTCGTGTTGATCATGGGTGACCAGCACCGCCGTCATGCCTTCCTTCTTGAGGATCTCCCGCACTTCCACCGACAGGCGCTCGCGCAGATCCACGTCGAGGTTGGAGAAAGGCTCGTCCAGCAGCACCAGCTCGGGCCGCGGTGCCAGCGCTCGCGCCAGGGCAACACGCTGCTGCTGCCCTCCCGACAGTTCGTGGGGAAACTTGCGTCCCAGTCCACCCAGGCCAACCGTGCCGAGCAATTCCTCGACCCGCCCGCTGCGCTCGGAGGCCGACAGCGAACCCAGGCCGAAGCCCACATTGCGCTCGACGCTGAGATGCGGGAACAAGGCATAGTCCTGAAAGACCATCCCCACCTGGCGTTTTTCGGGAGGAACGCGCTGCCCCGGAGCGCTCACCACCGCTCCGTTGATCCGGATCTCGCCACCGGCGATCTCCTCGAATCCGGCAATACAGCGCAGCAGAGTGGTCTTGCCACACCCGGACGGCCCCAGCAAGCAGGCGATACTGCCCTGGTCGAGCTGGAAATCGACCCCATTCACGATGGTCTGGCTGCCATAGCGCTGGACAACCGACCTGAGTTCAAGTTTGGACATGGTATCGATTATAATTCGCAACAAGCCGAAAAATCTCATGACCGAACAACACTTTCTCCGGCCCTCCGGGCGTCTCTCACCGCTTGTCGTCTCCGCCTTCCTCGTGGCGTTGCTGGCCGGACTTCCCGTCGCCAGTGTGGGCTTCAACCTCTTTCTTGGGGGCACCAGCGAAACCTGGGCCCACCTGGTCGCCACCGTTCTGCCCGACTACGTGCTCAACTCCCTGGCCCTGTGCGCCGGCGTGGGTATCGGCGTGGCCATCGTGGGCGTTGCCACCGCGTGGCTCACCGCCATGCACGATTTTCCCGGGCGCAGGGTGTTCGAATGGGCGCTGGTACTCCCCCTGGCTGTTCCCGCCTACGTCATGGCCTACGTGTATACCGACTTCCTTCAATTTGTCGGACCAGTGCAAACGGCCCTGCGGGAATTCTTCGACTGGCGACGTGGCGACTATCACTTCCCGGACATCCGAACCCTGCCCGGGGCCATGCTGATGTTCGTATTCGTGCTCTACCCCTATGTATACCTCCTCGCCCGCACAGCTTTCCTGGAACGGGCAGGCGGAGTGCTGGAAGCGTCCCGTACCCTGGGCATCGGGCCCTGGCGCGCTTTCTTCACCGTGTCGCTGCCACTCGCGCGCCCGGCGATTGCCGCAGGCGTGGCCCTGGCCCTGATGGAAACCCTTGCCGACTACGGCACCGTCGCCTACTTCGCCGTCAACACCTTCACCACCGGCATCTACCGGGCGTGGTTCTCTCTGGGTGATCGCATCGCCTCGGCTCAGCTTGCCGCCATGCTGCTTGGCTTTGTGCTGCTGCTGGTCGCCGTGGAGCGCATCACCCGCGGCCGTGCCCGTTACCACAACACCTCCAACCGGCACCGGCCCCCGCCCGGCCGCTTGAAGGGCGGCGCGGGGCTGCTCGCCATGCTGACCTGCCTGCTGCCCCTCAGCCTGGGCTTTCTGCTGCCCGCAATGCTGCTGTTGCGTATGGCCCTCGGCGAGGGTGACGCGCAATTCGGAGAGCGTTTCCTGATACTTGCCCGCAACAGTTTCACCCTGGCGGGCCTCACCTCGGTGATCGCCGTGGCCCTCGCCGTACTGCTCGCCTACAGTGCGCGGCTATCCGCAAGCTGGCTGGCCAAAGGCCTCAACCGCCTGGTGGGTCTGGGCTACGCTGTGCCCGGAACGGTGATCGCCGTAGGGGTGCTGATTCCCGTCACCCGACTCGACAACTGGCTCGCCAGCCAATGGCAGGCCTGGTTTGGCGTCAACCCGGGCCTGCTGCTCACCGGCGGCATCGCAGCCCTCATCTACGCCTATCTGGTGCGCTTTCTCGCAGTGGCGCTACAGACGGTTGAAGCCAGCCTATCCAAGATCACCCCGAGCATGGACGACGCGGCCCGCAGTCTCGGGCTTGGCCAGGGTGAAACCCTGCGCCGGGTCCATGTACCCATCCTCAGGGGAAGCCTGCTCACCGCCAGCCTGCTGGTCTTCGTGGACGTGATGAAGGAACTTCCCGCCACACTGGTGATGCGCCCTTTCAACTTCGACACCCTCGCCACCCAGGCCTATGTGCTGGCCTCCGATGAACGCCTCACGGAAGCCTCCACGGCCGCCCTCGCCATCGTCATGGTCGGGCTGCTTCCGCTGATTGCCCTGTCTCGTCAGATCTCCCGCACCCGAAAGTAGAAAAGGCCCCGCTGAGCGGGGCCTGTCGTGCCTCGTTCCGGGCTCGGGCTGCGGTATCAGCGATAGCCTGTCCGGTCGTAGATCATCTGGGCCTTGACCTGGTACATGGCCAGGTTCCGGACCGGCAGGGTGTCGGGCTTGAACTTGCCCAGGGCGTCCAGTGCCGGGTTGGACACCTTGACCTGTTCGACCACCGGCCATTCATTGTTGCCGTCGGCGAAATAGCGTTGCGCCTTGTCGGAGGCCAGATACTCCAGGAAGCGGATGCCAGCCTCCCGATGGGGGGCATGCTTGAGCAAGCCGCCGCCGGAGACATTGATATGGGTGCCGGTCGTTGCCTGATTGGGCCATACCACCCCCACCTTCTCCATCAGCTTGACTTCATCCGGCTTGGTGGACCGCATCAAACGCGCCACATAATACGTATTGGCCAGAGCCACCTGACATTCGCCCGCCGCAACAGCCTTGATCTGATCGGTATCGCCGCCCTTCGGGCTACGGGCAAAATTAGCCACCACTCCGCGGGCCCATTCCTCGGCCTTCGCGTCGCCCTGATGGGCAATGATGGCCGCCCCCAGGGACAGGTTGTAGGGATGGGAGCCGGAGCGGCTGCACACCTTGCCCTTCAAGGCCGGCTTGGCCAGATCCTCGTAGTTGCGCACACTGTCAGGCGTGATGCTCTCCTTGTTATAAACAATGACACGCGCCCGGGTCGAGAAGGAAAACCAGTCCTCGGTGCGAAGATGAGCCGGGATGCGTGCTTCCAGAACCTTTGAGCGCACCGGCACGAACAGACCCAGCTCATGGGCCTTGGCAAGGCGCGCGGCATCCACGGTCAACAACACATCGGCCGGGCTGTTGGCCCCTTCGTTGCGAATACGCTCCAGCAGCTCGTCTTCCTTGCCCTCGATGCGATTGATCCTGATCCCCGTATCGCGAGTGAAATCGGCGTACAAGGCCTCGTCCGTCTGGTAATGGCGGGCGGAATACAGATTGAGCACCTTGTCTTCGGCATGCACCGAAGTACAAAGGGCGAGGACGCTCAGGGCAATCAGGGACGGCTTGAATCTCATCGGGGGACTCCGGCGGAAAGGTAGGGCAAAAGACTCCGTTTCGCCGGAGTGTAGCCAGCCCGACCCCGCTTGTACATGAGAACCGTTCGCAAAACAGCCGCGCCCCCGAGGGGCATTACAGAGATACGCCGCGGATGAAGCGGTACTCCTGGGTCTCGCCCCCATATCCCCAGGCATCGGCAGGCAGCTCGTGAATGCTGACGTAGCTCGCCGGGTGCAAGTCCCTAAAGTTAGCCGAGAGCACCTCGAAGACGGCACGAAGGTAAGCCGCCTTCTGTACCTTGGTATTGGTTCCCTCGGTGACACGGATCTCCAGCACCGCACCGGACTGGCCGGCCCCAAGGGCCTGACCGCCAATGAACCATTGATCGGACGGCGTGCGATCCATGCGCACCACCGTCAGCGACTCCTTCTTGCCCAGCAGATCCACGGTGAGCCGGGTCAGGCTTGCTGCCAGTTCGGCGGCGGGAGGCGCCTCGGGCGCCGCGTAGGACAGGTTCAGATAGGGCATCTTCAACTCCTCGGGGGAAAAATCAGGCCAACCGTTCCCGACGGCGGGACAGCTCCAGAAACAGCGCACTGCACAGCAAAGCCGCTGAGGCCATCATCACCGGCAGCGCAAAACCGCCAGCAGGGCCGCGAATCGCCACCAGCAAGGGGCCCAGCACCTGGCCCAGCCCGTAGCAGGCCGTGATCAATCCGATACGCCGGGCGGTCGCGCGGGCGTCCGGAACCCTCGCCAACCACTGGGACAAGCCGGCAATCCCCATGAATGTCGCCCCAAGCAGGCCCGCCCCCACCATCGCCGCCCCCATGCCGTCCACAAGCACCGGCAAGGCAACGCCAATGGCTTGCAGGAGCGTCGCGCTGATCAAAGCCTGATAAACCCCCCAACGAAAGGAAAGACGAACCCAGAACGCCGTGGCTGGAACGGCCGCAAGCCCCACCATCAGCCATCCATCCAATGCCGCGCTCGCCGTACCGGCCTGATCACGCAACATGAGGGGCAGGAAGGTGGCATTGATGATGTAACCGAAGCCCGCCAACCCGTAGGCGGCAGTCAGCCAGCCCATCGGCGGCCCTCCCGACACGAGTGCGCTGCCATCGTTGGCCGCGGGAGCCTCCTCCCGCGCCGCCGGAAGCAGCACCGCCGCCACGCCAACGGCCGCCAGCGCCGCCACCACACCCAACCAGCGCCACCCCTCCGAGGCGCCACCGCCGCTGGTCATCGCCCGAGCGAGCATGGCCGACACGATGATGCCGACACCCACCCCGGTGTAGTGAAGGCCGCTCCAGCCCGCAGCGCCCCGTGCGGCCAGGCTCCGCAGCACGATTCCCGTGGAGTACACATAGACGGCCGCGCTGGCCACGCCCGACATGAAGCGCACCCCGCACCAGACGGGGTAGCCCAGTTCAAGCCCCATCGCCAAGGTGGTCATGGCGCTCGCCAGCAGGCCCGCGATCAAGCGGCGCGGCGCATCGGCGCGACGACTGAAGGCCGCCCACAAAGCGCCGGCAAGGTAGCCCAGGTAGTTGAACGCCGCCAGCACACCGCCGCTGCCCACATCAAGCAAACCCTCATCCCGCATCTGCGGAAGGAGCGCGGTATAGGCGAATCGACCGATGCCCATGGCCAGCATCAGCGCCGCCATGCCGGCAAGGGCAATGGCACTTGGTCGGGACAAAAGCAAGGGGACTGCTGGAAGCTGGAATGGATGGCGCATGGTGCAAGCCCCTTCTGATCGATGCCGCACAGGGTAACAAGGGAAAGTCAGCTAAAAAAATGATTTAATCCGATAAATTCAATCTCGAAAAAAGATGATCATGGATCTCGCCGACCTGCGCATGTTTCGCACCATTGTCGAGGCCGGGAGCGTGACCCGGGCTGCCGAACGCCTCAATACGGTCCAGTCCAACGTCACGACCCGTTTGCGCCAGCTTGAGGAAGACCTGGGCACGCTGTTGTTTGACCGGATCAACCGGCGCCTGGTGATCACCCCCGCCGGTACTTTGCTGGCCAGCTATGCCGAAAAGCTGCTGTGCCTCGCCGACGAGGCCCGCGATGCCGTGCGCCGGGCCGATCAACCGGAAGGGCTCCTGCGCCTTGGCTCTATGGAAACGACGGCCGCCACCCGCTTGCCCGGCGTCATTGCCACCTTCCGGCGAGCTCACCCCCGAGTCGAACTCCGCCTGAGCACCGCCCCTACAGCCCGACTTGTACAAGAGGTCCTGGCCCACCAGCTCGATGCCGCCCTGGTCTCCGGCCCGCTCATTCACCCCGATCTGGAAAGCCGGGCGGTCGTGGCGGAAGAACTGGTGCTGATCAGTGCAGCCGACTGGGCGCCCATTGAAAACGCAGCCGATCTCGTCCGACGCGGTCCGGTGGAACTCTTCACCTTCAGGGAGGGTTGCGCCTACCGCCAGCGGCTCTTTGAGTGGATGCAGCGGGAAGGCATCCCGATTGCCCGCAGCAGCGAATTTGGCACCTTCGAAGCCATTCTTGGCTGTGTGGCGGCGGGAATGGGCATCAGTCTGGTGCCGCGCGCCATCATTGGCGCCCACCTGGGCGATAAGGATCCGGGTCGGGCCACCCTGCGTGTACATCCGGCGCCACCGGACCTGGCCCGCTCAATCACGGTGATGATCTGGCATCGCGCGCGCTCCCACCAACCCGCCCGTCAGGCTTTCGCCGACTGTCTGGCCGATCGCCTCGGCACCATCGAAAAATGAGGCAGCGATGATGCACTTCATCAACAAACCTTACTCACCGGCCTGTGATCGCAACGGCGCGCCGATTCTCGAGGCCTTGCAACTGCACTTTGCCGACCGGCAGCGTGTGCTGGAAATCGGATCAGGCTCAGGGCAGCATGCGGTGCGCTTCGCCGCCGCCCTGCCGCATCTGACCTGGCAGGCCAGCGACCGCGAGGACTACCTGCCCGGCATCCGTATGTGGCTCGACGAGGCGAATCTGCCCAACACGCCACCGCCACTGCCCCTTGACGTCCGAGGGCCATGGCCGGACAGCAAGTTCGATGCGCTTTTCAGCGCCAACACACTGCACATCATGAGTTGGGAGGAAGTCCGCTTATTTTTCGAACGACTTGCGCTGATCCTTTCCGTCGATGCGCGCCTGTGCATCTATGGCCCCTTCCGCTATGCCGGCCAACCGTTCAGCCCCGGCAACACCGAGTTCGACGCGGCCCTTAGGGCCGAGGACCCCCGTCGGGGAATCCGGGATTTCGAAGCGGTGAATGCTCTCGCCATTCAGCAGGGCTTCCAACTCATGGAAGACCGGGCCATGCCCGCCAACAATCGCTGCCTAAGCTGGTACCGATGCGGCTGACGAGCCCTGCTCCGGCAGGGCCGCCAGCGTCCCCCGGCTGGAGATGCCCCAGGGATCAGGCGCGATTGAGCCCGAGCAGGCCCATGGGGCCGTTGGAAGTGTTCAGCACCACCGAACCGATGCCGCCGCCCTGCTGCTGCTGGACACCGTAAATGGAGAGATTGCCGGTATCGAAGGAAAACACGTCGCCGGAAAGCTTCACCAGCAGCTTGCCGGCGTTCGGAAACCACGCATAGGCCATGTCATTCTGGCTTCCCGAGCTGGCTGGAGAGCCGAGTTCGGCCGGCCACCAGTTGGACGACTGGGCGAAACCCCAGCTGTTGCCCGGCGGTGGCACGGCCGGCTGGGGCTCCCGGTGCTGGGAAAGATCGGTGAGCAAGGCACCCACGCGCCACTTCAGGCTTTCGTTGAACATGTCACCGATCATCATCATGCCCCCGCTCATCCACTGCCCCATACCGCCAAACTCAGGATGGTTGAACTGGGCCTGACTGAAGCCGCCGGACTGCAACGCCGCGTAGGCGGCCCGGCCGGCATCGGCACTGAAACCGTGACGGGCTGCGATTTCTTCGATGGTACTCATGGGTCTCTCCTGATGAAATTAAAGCTAAGACGCCGGATGCGGGTCAGCAAAGAGGCGCAAGGCGGGTGCCGATCAATACCGCCGAGCCATCATCGGTGGACAAGGCTTCCGGGCGATGACGAGGCATCTCGAAGCCCGCCTGGGGATCGGCAACGGCCTCGATCACGATCTTCGGAGGCTCGGCGCGAACGGCACCGAAAATGGTCGCAAACGACACGTCGGCCGCATCCCTGCCGGTACCAAAGCGCATCAGGCCCATCGGAATGGCGGTGGATGACGGGTCGAAGAGATACCAGCGATCACCCAGGAAGACCTCCACGTAAGCATGGAAATCACTCGGCCCCAAAGCCGGATCGGCACCGTAATCGATGCCTGTCACGAAACGCGCCGGAATATTGAGGGCGCGGCACAAGGCAATCATCAAGTGCGCAAAGTCCCGGCATACGCCGACCCGCTCGCCCAGGGTGTCGACGGCCGAGGTGCTTGCATTGGTGGTGTTCGACTTGAACTCCACATGCTTTGCCACCCAGGCGCAGATGCGCCGCACGCGCTCATAGCCCGGGGGCTGGGTGCCGAATTCCCGCATGGCCACCTCGTAGAGACGATCCGATTGGCAATAACGGCTGGGATAAAGATAAGTCAGCACATCCGCCGGCAGCCGCGACACCGGAACCTCGGGCATGGCCTCGGGGGCCGCCACGTGGTGCTGGAGGTCGACCGTTGCGCTGTAGCGCAGACGCAATGGCCCGGCCTCGGCCTTTAGGCGCATGTATCGGTTGCCGGTAGCGGCATCGGTGTGGACCTGGGGCAGCAGAAACTGTCCGAGTTCCATCATTTCCGTCACCACGCGCTGATAGCGCGTATGAGCCGCATGGATGTTGAAAATGAAATCGCAGCCCGGCGCCGCAACTGAATAATTGAGTTCGACCGAGAACTTCAGTCTGACCATGGGCGTCCCTGGAAACACTGCCTTGACGCGAAATTGCGGGTCATCCGGCGGAAAAAAATGACCGTCGCAGCCCGAACACATGGGTTCTTGCTGCGACAAGGCCTCCATCCTACGCTGCGGCAACGCAGCATGCCCGGTTTTCTGTGCCGCCGGAGCACGACAGACTGTTCAGGAGCGGAACAGATTGACCTCATCACGGGTCGCCAGCGCCACGTTTCGGGCCTTTTCGGCAAAATCCTCGCCGTTTCCGGCGTAAAGGATGGCCCGCGACGATGAGATCATCAGCCCGGTACCCGATGCCGTGCGACCCGCTCTGACCGTCGCCTCCACGTCACCGCCCTGGGCGCCGATACCGGGCACCAGCAAGGGCAGCTCACCCACGATGGCCCGAACCTCAGACAACTCCCGGGGAAAGGTTGCCCCCACCACCAGCGCATTCTGGCCGTGTACGTTCCACTTCCCGGCCACCAGTTCGGCCACGTGCTGATAGAGCCTGCGCCCCCCCTCCACGGTGAGGTTCTGCAAATCGGAGCCGCCGGGATTGGAGGTGCGACACAACACGATCAGCCCCCGGTCGGAAAATTCGAGATAGGGCTCCACTGAATCGAATCCCATGTAGGGATTGACGGTCAGGGCATCGGCCCGGTAGCGCTCGAAGGCCTCCCGGGCGTACTGCTGCGCGGTGGCACCAATGTCTCCGCGCTTGGCATCCAGCACCACCGGCACCGTCGGATGGCGCTCATGGATATAGGCGATCAGATCCTGCAACTGATCTTCCGCTCCCGCCGCGGCAAAGTAGGCGATCTGCGGCTTGAATGCACAGGCCAGATCGGCAGTGGCATCGACGATGCCCTTGCAGAAAGCCAGCACCGCGTCGGAGCGCCCCTTCAGGTGCGTCGGAAAACGTGCCAGGTCGGGATCAAGCCCGACGCACAGAAGCGAATCATGGCGCTGCCACGCGGCAGCCAGCTTGGAACGGAAATCCATGGAAGTCAGGGCACGGAAAGCCCGGGCGAGTGGAATCGGGGCCCGCAGTTTACCAGCCCCGCTCCGGATTCCATCAGCCTCACGTCGTCGCAGTAGGCGGGGGCAATCACGCAATGTTGCGTTACAGCATGCTCCACGGCCTGTCACGGTTTGCACCACACCTTCCCTTACGTCACAGCAAACTGTTCAGTTCCTGAACAACGTCCCAAACGGGTGGAACAACGCCCCCACTCACGCCGCAATAATTATTTCTTTTTACAAAACAATACGTTGCAAATAACGACGGAAAATTTTCGGCCATCCTGCGGCACTCTGGCACAGGGCTCGCTGAAGGTAGCTTGCTCCGTAACGGCGTGTTTCAAAGGAAATGCGACCAAGGGAGGAACGAAGTAGCGGCGCTGGATAGCCCGCGCTTCGGTAGTGATATCAACGACAAAATTCCGGAGACAATCGTTATGAAGAAGACCCTTCTGGCTCAATCCGTTGCCCTTGCCTGCCTGGCCGCTGCCGCTGGTGGCGCACAAGCCGTCAGCTTCACCCAGAACGACGTGACCCTTGACATCAACGGCACGATCAATGGTTTCTACGTCAATCGGGAGTCCAAGACCTCGGTTGCCGGCGGACCCGAAACCAAGACCCAGAACAGCGCGCTCACCAACGGCCTGCTGCCGGGCTGGATCAATTTTGTGATGACCACCAAGCACGCCGGTCAGGACATCAAGGCCCACTTCAGCTTCGCCCCTGGCATCAACGACTCGTCCTCCGTGGTCGGCCTGCCCTCCACCGTGGGTACGGGCGCTGGCGGCATCCCCGGCGCGAGCAGCCCCTACAGCCAGATCGACGTTCGTAACGTTTATTTCCAGTTTGGCAACAATGACTGGGGCACCCTGAAGTTCGGCCGCGACATCGGCCTGTTCGGCCAGAACATCATTCTTTCCGACATGACCCTGCTGGGCGTCGGCGGCACCTCCAACGCCGGCATCCCCTTCAACACCACCTTCGGCATGATCGCGCACGGTTACATGTACACCGGCTTCCAGGCGCAGATCACCTACACCACGCCGAACTACGATGGTCTGCAGGCTTCCGCGGGCATCTTCCAGCCCAGTTCCTTCGCCGGCGACCAGACCAAGACCCCCGGCTTCCAGGCCAAGGTGGATTACGACTGGAAGGGCGCGGCCCCCGGCAAGGTCTGGGGCGGCCTGATCACCCAGAGCACCAGCTGCTCCAAGGGCTCCACCTGCAACGGCGTTGGCGCCAATCCGGACAAGAGCTTCACCGCCAGCGGCTATGAAATCGGCGCCAAGGCCGGCATGAGCGGCTTCGAAGCTGTCGCCTACGCCTTCACCGGCAAGGGCCTTGGTCTGTCCACCGTGGGCGCCCAGTTCTTCGGCGGTAGCGATGGCCTCGGCAACAAGACTGACTCCAAGGGCTATTTCCTGCAAGGCACCTACCAGCTCAACAAGACCAAGTTTGGCATCAACTTCGGCCAGAACAAGGACAACGATGGTGTCCTGGGCGCCGGCAACGAGCGCAAGAACAAGGCCTACACCCTGGGCGTCTATCACAGCCTGAACAAGTTCGTGACCCTGGTTGGCGAACTGAACCAGGAGAAGATCACCAGCACCGTGGATGACAGCGAGACCAAGAACCGC
>JAEUNV010000056.1 GCA_016790385.1 Zoogloea sp. | reverse complement strand
GAATTCGCGTCTCTCTCCGCGGTGTTCTCGGGCGTCAAGGACATTCGTGAGGCCATCGCCCGCGCCGAGGCGGAGCGCAGCCGCGGGCGCCACACCATCCTTTTCGTGGATGAGGTGCATCGCTTCAACAAGGCCCAGCAGGACGCCTTCCTGCCCTATGTGGAGCAAGGTCTGGTCACGCTGATCGGCGCTACGACCGAGAACCCTTCCTTCGAGGTGAACTCCGCCCTGTTGTCGCGGGCGGCAGTGTATGTGCTCGAGCCTCTCAGTCAGGTGGAACTGGTGGAGCTGTTCGAGCGGGCGAGACGTGTGGCCTGCCCCGATCTGGAGTTTGAGGAGGATGCGCGAGATCGCCTGACCGGCTTTGCCGATGGTGATGCCCGGCGTCTGCTCAATCTGGTGGAGCAGGTGACCACGGCAGCCAGCACGGCCGGAGTCAATCCGGTCACGCCGGCCTTCATCGATGATGCCCTGTCGCGTAACCTCAGGCGCTTCGACAAGGGGGGCGAGGCTTTCTACGATCAGATCTCGGCGCTTCATAAATCGGTGCGCGGTTCCGACCCGGATGCGGCCCTTTACTGGTTGTGCCGGATGCTAGACGGCGGTGCCGAACCCCTGTACCTGGGGCGGCGGCTGGTGCGCATGGCGGTCGAGGATATCGGTCTGGCCGACCCCAGGGCGTTGGAGATCTGTCTCAACGCCTGCGCCACCTTCGAGCGTCTGGGCTCACCGGAGGGCGAACTGGCGCTCGCCCAGGCTGCGGTCTTCCTGGCCTGTGCCGCCAAATCGAACGCCGTTTACAAGGCGTATAATGCGGCGCGTCAATTTGTGAAGCAGGATGTGTCCAGGCCGGTGCCGATTCACCTGCGCAATGCGCCCACCAAGCTGATGAAGGAACTGGGCTACGGCAAGGCCTACCGCTATGCCCACGACGAGCCCGACGCTTATGCGGCGGGTGAAAGCTACCTGCCGGACGGCATGGAGGGTCCAGGTTGGTACAAACCCGTCAGCCGGGGCCTGGAGACAAAGATCGCAGAAAAACTAGAGCGGCTGCGCGCTCTTGATCGGGAACATCTGGAGCGTGAGCGCCGTCAGTCCGACGGGCTCGTCAATGCTGCTCGTGGTGAAGGGGGTGCGCGGCGATGAAACGGGCGCAGGCGTCACGAAAGCGCTTGGCCTTGGCCCTGTCTCCGCGCTCCTCGGCGGCGTCAACCAGATCAAGCATGAACTGGGTGAGCATCAAGGTGCCCTCGCGGGTCTGGACAAGTCCGCAGGCGATCTGGGCGGCGGCCGCATCGGGAATATCATGATGTTCGGCAATGATGGCGACGTCCTCGTCGGTCAGGTCGCAGTAATCCAGGCAGTCTCGGATGGACAGCATCGGGGTCTCCTTCGGTGGTCGCATTGAAACGGCGCTGTCTTGGCGGCGCCTTTCTTCAATTGTGACGTGTGAGTGTGTGAAATCAAGAAAAGTTTCTCCCCAGAGGTGCTATTAACTTCTTGATTTCTATTGCTTCTGCTGGGGTATGCGTGGCGCGCATGGCGCGGCGCAATATAACCTAAAAGCGGTAGCTGTGGATAAGCAATTTCCGGACCGCCACGCTGCCGATAAGCTAATTTTCTGATTTGAATAGGGATTGTCATGCTTGATGTGCAACTGCTGCGTACCCGTCTGGACTTTGTTGCGGAGCGGCTAGCCACGCGGGGAATGAGCCTCGACGTGGCCGCCTTTCAGGCCCTGGAGGACGAACGCAAGTCCCGCCAGACCCGTACCCAGGAGCTCCAGTCGCGCCGCAACACCCTGTCAAAGCAGGTCGGGCAGCTCAAGAGCAAGGGCGAGGACGCCTCAGCGGTTCTTGCGGAAGTGGCCGGCATCGGCGATGAACTCAAGGCCAATGAAACAGCGCTTGCGGCGCTGCTGGAGCGTTTCAATGCCTTTGTGGCCGGCCTGCCCAATCTTCCCCACGAAAGCGTGCCGGTTGGCAGGTCCGAAGCGGATAACGTCGAAGTCAGCCGTTGGGGCAAGGTGCCCGGCTTCGACTTTGAAGTGCGTGACCACGTGGACATTGGCGCCCGCCTGGGTGGCCTCGACTTTGAAACGGCGGTCAAGATATCCGGCGCCCGCTTCACCCTGATGAAGGGCGGCCTGGCCCGTCTGCACCGGGCCCTCGCCCAGTTCATGCTCGACACCCACACCGCCGAACATGGCTACACCGAGTTGTACGCCCCCTACCTGGTCAACGCCGACAGCATGTATGGCACCGGCCAGCTACCCAAGTTCGAGGAAGACCTCTTTGCCGTGCCGAAGGCCGACGGCAGCAAGTTCTACCTCATCCCCACTGCCGAGGTGCCCGTCACCAACATCGTCCGTGACGAGATCGTGCCGGCCGAAAACCTGCCGATGAAGTTCGTCTGCCACACCCCGTGTTTCCGCTCCGAAGCCGGCAGCTATGGCCGCGACACCCGCGGCATGATCCGCCAGCACCAGTTCGACAAGGTTGAGCTTGTGCGCATCGAACGTCCCGAGAATGCCTGGGAGGCTCTGGAAGAGCTCACGGGGCATGCCGAGGCGATCCTGCAAAAGCTCGAACTGCCCTATCGCAAGATCGTGCTGTGCACAGGCGACATGGGCTTTGGATCAGCCAAGACCTACGACCTGGAAGTCTGGCTGCCCGCCCAGAACACCTACCGCGAGATCTCGTCCTGCTCGTGCTTCGAGAGCTTCCAGGCCCGCCGCATGCAGGCTCGCTT
>JAEUNV010000044.1 GCA_016790385.1 Zoogloea sp. | reverse complement strand
AAGTACCGCGAGTCCCTCGACATCCCGCCGGTCAGTCTGCGCAAAACCATCTGACAGAAAGGTAGCAACCATGAACCTCAACATCACGGGGCATCACGTCGAAGTCACGCCGGCGATCCGCGAGTACGTCACCTCCAAGCTTGACCGCGTGATCCGTCATTTCGACAACGTGACCAGCGTCGGCGTGATCCTCTCGGTGGAAAAGCTGCGTCAGAAGGCTGAAGTCACCGTTCACGTGCGGGGCAAGGACATCCATGTCGAAAGCGAGGATTCCGACATGTACGCCGCCATCGACGCCCTGACCGACAAGCTGGATCGTCAGGTTCTGAAGTACAAGGACAAGGTCTCCGACCACGGCCATGATGCATTGAAGCACCACGCGGCAGAATCGTGATTCGTCTGCGCAAGTAATCCCGTTTTCCCCGGGACCGTTGTGGCTATAATGCGCCCCAGTTGACACAATGGCCCCGGCGGCCCACGCCTCCGGATCCCCTGAATCGCCCTTCATCGGAAACCTGTGTCGGTCCTTGCCGCATGCAGGAGAGTCCACGCATGAATCTCATCGCCAAATTACTGCCGCCGGCCAACGTGGTCGTCGGACTTGAGGCGAGCAGCAAGAAGCGCGCTTTCGAGCAAGCGGGCCTGCTGTTCGAGAACAACCACGGGATCGGTCGAAGCACGGTCTTCGACAGCCTGTTTGCCCGTGAGAAGCTCGGCTCCACCGGCTTGGGGCAAGGCATCGCCATTCCCCATGGCCGTATCAAGGGCCTGAAGGATGCTCTGGGTGCCTTCATCCGCTTGGCAGAGCCCGTCCCCTTCGATGCCCCCGATGGGCGTCCCGTATCCCTGCTTTTTGTGCTCCTGGTGCCGGAACAAGCCAACGAGCACCATCTGCAACTGCTTTCCGAACTGGCCCAGATGTTCAGCGACCGCAGCTTCCGCGAACAGCTCCTGAACGCACCGGACGCACTGGCCGCCCATGCCCTCTTCGCCCAGTGGGGAAGCGATGCGCCAGACAACGGTAGCGCGACTGTTTGACGACAACCTCGAACGCCTGAGACTGCGGCACATCTGCGGCAGCCTCGCCACTCGCATTTCAGTCTCCGAAGACCGTATCTGGCCGGCCGACATGGTCGGTCACCTGAACCTGATCCACCCGGACCGCCTGCAGATCCTCGGCACCTCCGAAATCGCCTGGGCCCGACGCCAGACCCGGGAAAAGGTCATCCATCACGTTCGCGAGATCCTCTCTTACTCTCCCCCGGCCCTCATCGTCGCCGACAACGAAGACATTCCGAGCATCATCCGCACCCTCTGCGCCAACGAGGATGTGGCGCTGTTTGCAAGCCCGCTGCCCGCCGCCAACATCATCGATCACCTGCGCAGCTACCTCTCCCGTCAGCTGGCGGAGCGGGTTGCCTTGCACGGAGTTCTCATGGACGTGCTGGGAATCGGGGTGCTCATCACCGGGGACTCCGGTGCCGGCAAGTCCGAACTCGCCCTCGAATTGATTTCCCGCGGTCATGGCCTGGTGGCCGACGATATCGTTGAATTCTCCCGCATCGCCCCAAATGTGCTTGAGGGGCGGTGCCCTGAGCTGCTCCAGGACGTCATCGAGGTTCGCGGCCTGGGCATTCTCAACATCCGCACGATCTTCGGCGAGACCGCCTGCCGACGCAAAATGAAGCTCAAGCTGGTGGTCCATCTGCAACGCCGCCAGCCGGGTCAGGAAGACCCCTTGCGCCTCAGCCACGAGGCCGAGGAGCAGGTGGTCCTTGGCATTGCCGTTCGGCGCGCCATCCTGCCCGTCGCGGCGGGGCGTAACCTCGCGGTGTTGCTCGAAGCGGCCGTGCGTTCCACCATCCTTCTCCTGCGCGGCATCGACTCCACCCAGGAGTTTGTGGACCGCCAGCGCCGGGCCATGGAAGAGAGCGGTTTCTGACACCGACAGGGCCCCAGACTGCAAAAATATGTGGCGGACTGGGCATATTCATGCCCCTCTCAAAGTGCCCGTCAACGCGCTGCCAAGTGCTCCGTTTATGATGCTGTCGCAGTTCCCGATAACCCTTCCTACGAGGAGTGGCTTGATGAAGAAGATGTTCCTGAGCGTCGCCGTTACCCTGTTCGCCGCCAGTCTGGCCCCCGCCGCCCTCGCGGCCGGCGCACAGCAGAACAAGATGAAGGAGTGCAATGCCTCGGCAGGCGAGAAGAAGGGCGATGAGCGCAAGGCTTTCATGAAAGAATGCCTGTCTGCCAAACCGGCAAAGACCACCCAGCAGGAGAAGATGAAGTCCTGCAACAAGGAAGCCGGCGAGAAAGCCCTCAAGGGCGACGAGCGCAAGAAATTCATGAGCGACTGCCTGAAGGCGGACTGATCTGCCTGCCCAGGCCAATCGCACAAAGGGCCGCATCCGCGGCCCTTTCTCACATCCAAGGTCTAGAGGGAATCTCCGCGCGCCCCATATGCTCGCGAGGAAGCTCGACAGCTCAAGGCGACGATAAATACCCCACGCACCGCGGCTTCATTCACATGCCATCGCCCCGCAACGACTCTTCAGTCGAGGGCAAAAGCCACCGCGTCGGACATGTTTTCCGCCGGCGAAAAACCGCAGCCAATGTGGCCCTTTTCCCCAAGGATGAACTCATCGCGCTTGATGCAATGCTCCGGGTTACCCTCCTCCAGAAGGTAAGTACCGTTGGTGCTGGAATCGGCCAGATAGAAAAGACCGCTGCGCAGCTCGATTCTGGCATGCTGTCTGGACACTCGCGGATCGGCAACAACGATGTCATTGCCCGTTTCACGCCCGAACAGCAAGGTGGGATGCCCCGCATCAATGACCCAACTCTGACCCCGGAAGCTCACCCGCATCTGCTTCGATGCCAGCGCTGCCTCCTGGCGTAGCTCCGAAGGCGTGGGGGGTGGAAGGTCTCCCAGTTCGAGCGTGGGAAAAGGAACACTCTTGTTTTCCTCCAGGCGGCTGAGCAGGCGACGCATGGACGGTGAAAGTACCTCGCTGAAACGCTCCGATACCGATATGGAGTCAGGATTATGGCTGGCGACCAGCCTGGCTGCCATGGCCTCCGCCTCATCTTCAGCTTCCTGAGCTTCGACCTCCAGCACCACACCGGCGCGCAGGACAAGCTTGATGCCACTCATGGGCGGCAGTGCACGCACCCGCTCCCGCATTTCGCGAGCCGCCAACAATGCCGAATCCGCTTCCGGAAAACAGGCCACCAGCGCATCCGGAAGCACCTTGAGGCCGTTCGCTGAATAGGCCTCCGCGCAGCGGGACATGCGGTTCAGGCAGCGCTCGACGGCGTAACCGGCCTCGGCCTCACCGAGCTTCACGGCCAGCCGCGCTCCGCCGGCCACATCGGCATACAACAGGCACACAGCGGAGGAACGCTCACTCATTTCTTACAGACTCCGGCAACTACGGGGTTGACGGGTCGCCTGCGCAAGGCGGGCAAACCCGGGACGATCCTGGCATGGGGTTGGTGACTGGGCTGGCACTAGCTTCTCCATACTCCGAGCGGAATTGCCGCCGGGTCGGGCAAAGTTTCGGGCATGTCGGGATTGTCGAAAACCAAGTCGCCCTGATCGACTTGCGTCTCGCACGACACTCCGCGGAAATCAAACAACGCACTGTCGGCCAGATGGGAGGGCACCACATTTTTCATGGCGGTCGCGATGGAGACAATTCGCCCCGGGAAGCGAGCATCCCAATCGCGTAACATGGCCTTGATCTGCTTGCGCTGTGCGTTCTCCTGACTGCCGCAAAGGTTGCAGGGGATGATGGGATACTCCATGCCACGGGCAAAGCGCTCGATATCCTTCTCGGAACAATAGGCCAGCGGCCGGATCACCACATTTTGACGATCATCACTGACCAGCTTGGGCGGCATGGATTTCATCTTGCCGCCGAAGAACATGTTGAGAAACAGCGTTTCAATCATGTCGTCGCGATGATGGCCGAGGGCGATCTTGGTGGCGCCAAGCTCCTTCGCCGTGCGATAGATGATGCCCCGACGCAGGCGGGAACACAGGGAGCACGTAGTCTTGCCCTCGGGGATCTTGTCCTTGACGATCTTGTACGTGTTCTCGGTGACAATGCGATACTCGACACCGATGGATTCGAAGTAGGCGGGCAACACATGCTCGGGAAACCCGGGCTGCTTCTGATCCAGGTTCATGGCCACAATGCGGAAATCAATCGGCGCGCGCTCCCGCAGGGCAAGAAGGATGGACAACAGCGTGAAGGAATCCTTCCCCCCGGAAACACAGACCATCACCACATCCCCGTCGGCAATCATGCCGTAGTCCCCAATAGCCTCGCCAACCTTTCGCTCCAGGTGTTTCTTGAGACGCAGAAAGGTATTCGACAGGCGGGATTCCTTCTCCGGGAAGGAGTCGGCGGACAGAAATTCGGGGGCAGCCACTACACGTTCCATGTCAATCTAATTGAGATGATTATAGTCCGACCAAAAATGCGGACGGCCGGCGCAAAGTGTAAAACAAACTACAGATTGACACTGCGCCCGCCATCCACGGCAATGACCTGCCCGGTAATGTAAGGAGCATCAAAAAGCAGAAAAAGCACTGTCCTGGCAATGTCCGACGGCGCGCCGGTCCTGCCCAGGAGGGTATGACGAACGATGGCTTCACGCTCCGCCGGGGGAAACTGCCCATCGTCCGGCCATTCAATGGCACCAGGCGCCACGCCATTCACCCGGACCTTCGGCGCCAACTCCAGGGCCATGGCGCGCGTCAGCCCAAGCAGACCGGCCTTGGCCGCGGAATACAGGGGATACCCCTTGAGCGGACGTTCGGCATGAATATCCACGATATTGATGATGGCGCCACCGGAAGCCATAAGGTGAGGCGCGGCTGCCTGGGACAGGAACAGGGGCGCCTTAAGGTTGGAGCCGATCAGATCACTCCAGGCGCCCTCGTCGATCTCGCCCATGGCCGTGGGGAAAAAGCTTGATGCGTTGTTCACCAATCCATCGAGCCGTCCAAACCGCGCCACCACAGACGAGACCATGCCCGGCAGCACTGCCATGTCGAGGAGATCGCCCTGAAGCACAACGGCCGATCCGGGCCGCTGGGCGTTGAAGCCGGCGGCAAGGGCTTCGGCATCCGCGGCGGAACGGCGGTAGTGCAGCGCCACACGGGCCCCGGCGGCATGGAGATGCCGGGCGATCTCCGCACCGACGCGCCGGGCCGCGCCGGTCACCAATACAACGGGTGCAATGGGGGGTGTGTTCATCACTCAAGGAAGGAATTCAGCTGCGGGGAAGGCAATGATACGGTGCCCGGAGCCTGCCGGGGCAAAGGCCGGGGCAGGTAGAATGCGGGCTTTGTCTTTGACCAGTTCCCCATGAACCTCCCCCAGCCCTCCCCGGAAGCGCTAGAACAAAGCGGGCATCTCGACACCCGTCTGCGGACCTTGATCAAAGCCGGGGGCGGCTGGATCTCCTTTGCCACATACATGGCCGAAGCCCTCTACACGCCAGGCCTCGGCTACTACAGTGGCGGTGCGCGCAAGTTTGGTGCCGGCGGCGACTTCATCACGGCCCCCGAGCTGACCCCCCTGTTTGGAGAGGCTCTGGCCACCCAGGTGCAACAGATCATGGATCTGTCGCTACCCCATGTGATCGAAGTCGGTGCAGGCACCGGCCTGCTGGCTGCCGATCTCCTGCTTGAGTTGGAACGTCGCAACGCTCTCCCGGAAAGCTACGCCATTCTCGAAGTATCGGGCGAACTGCGCGAGCGCCAATTCGACACCCTGGCCAGCAAGGCGCCCCATCTGGCCAGCCGGGTCAGCTGGCTGGACGGAATGCCCGAGCGTTTTTCCGGCGCCCTTGTGGCGAACGAAGTGCTGGACGTCATGCCAGTACACCTGATTGCATGGCGTCCGGAAGGCATCTTCGAGCGCGGCGTGGCCTTAAATGACGAAGGCCGCTTTGCATGGGCAGACCGCCTCGCCACCGGCCGGGTTGCCGAGGCCGCGGTCGCGCTTGACCTCGCGCTGCCCACCGAGGGGGAATATGTCAGTGAATTGAATCTGGCCGGCCGCGCCTGGATCGGGGAATGGGCAGCCCGCCTGGATCAGGGCGCCCTTTTACTGGTGGACTACGGCTATCCCCGTTCGGAATACTATCTGGCCAGCCGCAGCACCGGCACCCTGCTGTGTTACTTCCGCCATCATGCCCACGGCGACCCCTTTTTATGGCCGGGGCTCAACGACATTACCGCTTTCGTGGACTTCACCGCGGTCGCCGAAGCCGGCTTCGAGGCCGGACTCGATGTGCTTGGCTACACCGACCAAGCCAACCTGCTCTTCAATTGCGGAATCCTGGAAAGCCTGTCACGGCGCGCACCGGAAGAGAGCGCGGACTACATTCGTGCGGCGAAGGCCGTACAGCGTCTGACCGGCCCTCACGAGATGGGCGAGCTGTTCAAGGTGATCGCCCTTGGCAAAGGCATCACGCAGCCACTGATCGGCTTCCGGCGCGGCGACCGCCTGCACACCCTTTGAAGACCCGGGCAACACGGCAGACAGAGCGCCCCAGCCGGCCCCCCCTCTGCCGCATCCCCCTACTCCTGGAAACGGTAAACCGCGCTCAGGAAGGCATCCACATCCGAGGGGACAAAATGCCGCTCGGGCGTCGCCACCGGGATTTCCTGCAGGCCAAGGGCGAGCTCAAGGGGCAAGAGATTGGCGTTCAGCACTTCTTCGCTGTAGGCCAGACCGGGGGTGCCATCCAGGTCCAGGGGGGTATAGGCACCGCTTTCCATATCCATGCAGATCACCATTTCGGCCTCCGTTGCGGGGTGAGAAAAACGATCCCGCCAATTTTCATAACGGCTGCAACGTCCAAAGGTTGAAGGGGCTCCGGCGCGACGCCCCGGAGCGGGGTCCTTCCCCGTCGACACATCGGCCGCATGCATGGTGCAAGAATGGGCTTCGGACTCCACTGGCGCAATGACAGAGTTCACAGCCCGCAGCGTTTCGGGCCTTTCCTTACAAATCCTGACTTTTCAACCAGGCGACAATGGGGTCCGCCGCTACCCGCCAATCGCTTTCCATCATCATCCCGTGCCCCAGGCCGGGCAGGATATGCGCTTCGGCGCCATAGCGACGGGCGGTCATGCGCACCTGATCGGGGGGAATCAAGACGTCGTTCTCGGCCCCAAGCACCAGCATGGGGGGTAACTGCATGCGCGACACCAAGGGAAGATCGAACAGCGACATGTCCCAGATCGCCCGGTGGGATTCGGGCTGGCACAGGTGGTAGTAACGCTGCAGGCGCTCCAGTTCAACGGCCTCATGGAACAGGGCGTGTCGCAGGGTTTCCATCTGCGGCTGACCCCCTCCCATGATGCGGTTAAGGTCACCCATCAGATTGGGCTTGGAGAAGGCTAGCCCGAAGGCCGAACCAAGCAACCCCTGGGGCGGCACCGACGACATCAGCACCACACCCGGCGCCACATGCTTTTCAAGATACTTCTGAAGCACCATGCCACCCATGGAATGGCCGATCAGCACGGGCGGCACCGAAAGCTTTGCCACCACTTCCGCCACATCATCCACGTAATCGGCGATGGAAAAACTGTCCAGGTAAGCCCGCCCGCGGCTCCCCCCGTGGCCGGAAAGGGAGACCGCGTAGGCCGCGTATCCCTCCGCCGCGAAATGACGCAGAAAAAACTCATCCCAGCACCAGGCACCGGTGTAGGCACCGTGGACGAAGAGCAGCGGGGTTTCGCGGGCAGCGCCTTCGGGCAGCCGGCACAGCACTTCAAGATCGCCAAAACGGGAGCGGTTCATGCGCGGGCGCCCCAAGGACAAGCGCCGCAAAAGGCAATGGAGAGGGTCAGGGTCATGGGCTGTTCTGAGTTGCTATTGTTGTGGTGCCACAACTTACAGCACCACATCCAACTGGGAAAGCAGAAAACCTGCCGGAAAGCCCCGATCCGGGGTTAAATCTGGCTTTCGAGGGATTCGGATCCAGGGCAATGCTCAAGTGGTTGCTGGCAATCGTGGTACTCGCGGCGGTATCGGGGCTGGGCTCCGGGTTGGCATGGCGACGCTGGCGCATCGGCCACCTGCCGGGTGATCTGCATTTCGACGTGTTCGGCCGCCACATCCACATTCCCCTCACCAGCACGCTGCTCATGTCGCTGCTGGTCTTCCTCGTGATCCGCTGGCTCTAGACTCACTCCAGGGGCGCGCGCACCGCAAAGATCGCACTATCGAGAATCTGCCCCTCCGCGGACATCAGATCCAGCACATGCCGGCCCGCAACCGGGCGCCAGGCCAGACGCAAGCCGTTGCTGCCCACGAGCCTCTCACCATTGAGCCGCCACCACGCTCCCGACGGCGCGTGATGGGCATCAAGACTGATGCGGAAGGAGGGATCGTCGGCCAGGGCCATCGCATCCACCAGGCTGCCATTGGCTGGGTAGGCGATCCGCGGCAGGCTGCGTGGCGGGCCGACCCGCTCCTGCTCCGTACCACGGATAAACCACTCCCGACGCGGCGTCTCAATGGGCGGCTCGAAGACCACCAGCGCCGACACCACCCCTGCGGGAGGCACGAGCCGATGGGCGGCTTGCGGACGGTGCAGCGCCCCCAGGACATCCCGCCATGCCTGACCGACGGCCGCCGAGGCACGCCCCCC
>JAEUNV010000039.1 GCA_016790385.1 Zoogloea sp. | reverse complement strand
TTCTCCAAAATGCGCGTCTATGACGGTGAAAACCTCAAAGACACCGACCCCAAGGCCAAGAGCTACCAGGAGTACCGTGACTACGCCGGTGTCGACGAAGGCATGACCGGCTTATCGACACGCTTCGCCTTCAAGGTGTTGTCCAAGGTTTTCAACTTCGACCATCGGGAAGTCGCGGCCAACCCCGTGCACCTGATGTACGTGCTCGAGCAGCAGATCGCCCAGGAGCAGTACCCGCCAGAGCATGAAGCCAAGTACCTGGCCTTCATCAAGGAGTTCCTCGCCCCCCGTTACGCCGAGTTCATCGGCAAAGAAATCCAGACCGCCTACCTGGAGAGCTACAGCGAATACGGGCAGAACATCTTCGACCGTTACGTCACCTATGCCGACTTCTGGATCCAGGACCAGGAATACCGGGATCAGAACACCGGCGAGATCCTCGATCGCAATGCCCTCAATGATGAGTTGGAGAAGATTGAGAAACCGGCGGGCATCAGCAACCCCAAGGATTTCCGCAACGAGGTGGTCAACTTCGTGCTGCGCGCCCGCGCCAAGAATGCGGGCAAGAATCCGAGCTGGACGAGTTACGAAAAGCTGCGTGCGGTGATAGAGAAGAAGATGTTCTCCAATACCGAAGATCTGCTGCCGGTCATCAGCTTCAATGCCAAGGCCTCGGGCGATGAACAGAAAAAGCACCAGAATTTCGTCAACCGCATGATCGAAAAGGGCTACACCGAGAAGCAGGTTCGCCTGCTATGCGAATGGTACTTGCGCGTCCGCAAGTCATCCTGACGCCCCACCGGCCAGCCTGTCTTAGGGCGGGCTGCCCACGCAGCTGATTCGGGAGGCTCGAATGGTACGTATCATCGACCGCCGGTTCGACAGCAAGAACAAGAGTGCTGTGAACCGGCAGCGATTCATGCGCCGCTTCAAGGGCCAGATCCGCGAGGCGGTGGCTGATGCAATCGCAGGCCGGTCCATCAAGGATCTGGACAACGGCGAAAGTGTCTCCATTCCCTCGAAGGACTTGTCCGAACCCCAGTTTCATCATGGCCGGGGCGGCATCTGGGAAACGATATTCACCGGCAACGATCAGTTTTCGTCCGGCGATCAGATCAATCGCCCACAAGGCGGCGGAGGTGGCGGGTCCGGCAAGGGCAAAGCCAGCAAGGAAGGCGAAGGTGAAGACGATTTTGTCTTCAATCTGTCCCGAGAGGAATTTCTGGATGTCTTCTTCGACGATCTGGCCCTCCCCAATCTGGTAAAGACTCAGCTCGCCCGCATTCAGGAATACAAGAGCCAGCGCGCGGGTTTTACCAACGACGGCACCCCGGCCAACATCAACGTGGTGCGCTCCCTGCGCGGAGCGCTGGGCCGCCGCCTCGCGCTTGCGTCGCCATACCAGGGGCGACTGCGGGATCTCCAGAAGCAGCTTGAAGAGCTCCGAGAAACCCTCCCGGAGGACGACCCGGAGATCATCCGCCTCAAGGACGAAATCGGCGTCCTGCGCGCCAAGATCGAAGCGATACCCTTCATCGACAGTTTCGACCTGCGCTACAACAACCGGGTCAAGATCCCCAAGCCAACCACCCAAGCCGTGATGTTTTGCATCATGGACGTATCCGGCTCCATGGACGAGGGCAAGAAGGCCACTGCCAAGCGCTTCTTCATGCTGCTCTACCTGTTCCTTACCCGCACCTACGAGCACATCGAGGTGGTCTTCATCCGGCATCACACCGTGGCAAAGGAAGTCAACGAGGAAGACTTCTTCCACTCCCGGGAGTCCGGGGGGACGGTGGTATCCAGCGCAATCGAACTGATGAAGGAGATCCTGCATCAGCGCTACCTCAATGGCGCCTGGAACGTCTATGGCGCGCAGGCCTCCGACGGCGACAACTGGGAGAACGACTCACCGCACTGCCGCGAACTGCTAGCCGATACCATCCTGCCCTTCCTCCAGTATTTCGCTTATATCGAGATCACCCCGGGCGAACCCCAGAACCTCTGGCGTGAGTACGAGAAACTGGTGGGCGCGCACGACAACTTCGCCATGCAACACATTGAAGGCCTGCCGGACATCTACCCGGTATTCCGCGAACTCTTCAAAAAGAAACTCGCATGAGCGCCAAACGACAAAAGCGAAAGCAGCCCCTCCCGGCTCCCGGCGAATGGACGTTCGAACTCATCGAGGCCTATCACGCCGAGATCGACCGGGTGGCGCGCAACTATGGGCTGGACACCTACCCCAACCAGATTGAGCTGATCACCTCTGAGCAGATGATGGACGCCTACTCGTCCGTCGGAATGCCGGTGAACTACCACCACTGGTCCTTCGGCAAGAGCTTCCTGCAGACCGAAAAGGGCTATCGGCGCGGGCAGATGGGCCTGGCCTACGAGATCGTCATCAACTCAAACCCCTGCATCGCCTATCTCATGGAAGAAAACACCATGACGATGCAAGCCTTGGTGATTGCTCACGCCGCCTACGGCCATAACAGCTTCTTCAAGGGCAACTACCTTTTCCGCCAATGGACCAACGCCGACGCCATCGTTGACTATCTGCTCTTTGCCCGCAATTACCTCAGCGAATGCGAGGAACGCTACGGCGAAGAAGAAGTGGAACTCCTCCTCGATTCCTGCCACGCCCTGATGAATGTGGGTGTGGACCGTTACAAACGCCCGGCCAAGCTCTCACTGACCAAGGAGTTGACCCGACAGCGCGAGCGGGCCGAATACCTCCAGAGCCAGGTCAATGACCTGTGGCGTACCCTGCCCGCCCAGCAGATCAAAACCCAAACGGTCGAGGCCCGGCGCTTTCCGCCCGAGCCCCAGGAAAACCTGCTTTACTTCATCGAGAAGAACGCACCGCTCCTCGAACCCTGGCAACGGGAAGTCGTGCGCATCGTGCGCAAGATCGGCCAATACTTCTTTCCGCAGCGGCAGACCCAGGTGATGAACGAAGGCTGGGCCACCTACTGGCACTACACCCTAATCAATACCCTTTTCGACGAAGGTCTGCTTACCGACAGCTTCATGATGGAGTTTCTGCACTCCCACACCAATGTCGTCTATCAGCCGGCCTATAACGAGCCCTGGTATCGGGGCCTCAACCCCTATGCCTTGGGTTTTGCCATGTGGCAGGACATCCGGCGCATCTGTGAGCACCCCACCGACGAAGACCGCTACTGGTTTCCTGACATCGCCGGCAGTGACTGGCGCGAGACCTTCGACTTCGCCATGCGTAACTTCAAGGATGAGAGCTTCATCGCCCAGTTTCTGTCGCCAAAGGTCATGCGCGACTTCCGCCTCTTTGCCATTCTGGATGACGACCACGAGGGCAAACTCAAGGTCTCGGCGATCCACGACGAAGCGGGCTACCGCAAGGTGCGGGAGATTCTCTCCGACAACTACAACCTCGGCAGCCGGGAACCTAATCTGCAAGTCTGGAACGTCGACCTCCGCGGTGACCGCTCCCTCACCCTGCGTCACCAGGCCTATCTCCGCCGCCCCCTCAGCGATTCATCCGAGGAGGTCATCAAGCACGTCGCGCGCTTGTGGGGTTTTGCGGTGAAGATGGAGGTGGCCCACGAGGATGGACGTGTCGAAGTCTTGTATGAACGCCACCAGGACAGACGCAAGACAGACAAGAACTGACTAAGGCTGAAAGGCGCCCGGCACCGTAATTTGTTCGGTAACTGGCAGTGGACGGGTTCCGACGGGGGACGCGTGTTCGCGGGTCGGGACAAGCGTCCGCCCGTGAAACATCACAGGCGCTGCAAGCTTTACCGCCCACGCCTCACCTGCCACCGGGCGAAACCCACGTGCTTCCAGCGCCGCCCGCGTTTCCATACCAACAACCTGCACGTTTCCCTCCCCCTCCACTTCGGCGGTCTCTCCCTCCATCTCAGGCAGATTTCGCCGGAACACGGAGTCCGGACACAGGCTGCCGGCGCACCCGCCCACCAGCAAGTTATTCACCGCCACGACCTGGACTCGCTCGGGAGACCACACGGTCACAAACTCACCGCCTTCGCGCACATCATCCACCAGCGTGTTACTGGCCAGGGCCAGCACATTATCGTCATGCTGGAGGCCCTCCGCCCCGAATGCGATCATGCGTCGGTTCTCCGTTCCCACTGATTGCCTGACCAGATTGCCAACCAGGAAAACCTGCCCGCCATCGGGAAAATCGAGCTCGTAGCTGGCCTGCCCTTCAAGCTCGTCCGTAAGGCGGCTGTATTCAATCACACTTACCCGGGCGCGGCTTTTCAGCAAATGGCCAATGCGGCCATGATGGAAGTAGCTGCCTCGCACCTCCAGCCGCCCGATTCGCCCGGCGTAGAGCAGATGACTGATGCGCGGCGTCACAAGAACACCGTGGGAGAACTCGGAATCCTCCACAACCAGGCTCAGCGATGCCTTGTTAGCCGTGAGAATGCCCATCTCATTGTCACGAAACACACAGTTGCGCACAGTCAGCGCGCCCTCTTCGTGGCGAATCCCCGAGCCATTGCGGTTGGGTCCGCGCGCCCCCTCGAAGGCGATGTTGTCCACCACCACTTCATCGCCGCGCATCACCCAGATCCCCTTCCCCTCCGCGGCCTGCCCCGCAGCCACCAGGCGCGGTCGCCCGCCCACCCCACGGAGGGTCAGGCGCTTCTGGGGCCATACGGCCACGTCACCCGCATAGGTTGCAGCGACGATCTCGACGGTATCGCCGTCCCGGGCCCGCGCAGCCGCCTCCGCAACCGACTGCAACCTTTCATCCGGTCCGACCCGCCAGGTTTCGGCTGCAACACCACCGGGAGTGAGCCCGATCAAGGCCAGCCAGAGGCATCCCCAATAATGCAACTGTTCACCCATGCACCCCCCGTTTCGGCCATCAAACGGCCCGTGCCGATTAGAATACTGAAATGTCTGAACCCGATTTCCACCAGATCCTGGGGGTCACCCCCAGTGCCAGTGCGGCCGAGATCAAGCGCGCCTTCAAGCGGCTGGCCATGCGCTGGCACCCTGATCGCAACGCCGACCCCCGGGCCCACGAACAATTCCGCCT
>JAEUNV010000690.1 GCA_016790385.1 Zoogloea sp. | reverse complement strand
GCGATGGCGCCCATCAGGGACACCGGGATGGCCAGGGCGATGATCAGGGTGGAGCGCACCGAGCGCAGGAAGATCCACACCACCAGGGAGGCCAGCAGGGTGCCCTCGATCAGGTGCTCCTTGAGGGAGTCCACGATCTCGAGGATGAAGACCGCATCATTGGAGACCACCGACAGGGTCATTCCCGGCGGCAGGGCCGGGCGCAGCTCTTGTTCCACGCGCGCCAGGATGCGGTCGGTAATGGCCACGGTGTTGGCGTTGGCGATCTTCACCATGCCCAGGCCTATGGTGGTCTTGCCGTTGAAGCGGGCCAGCTGGCGGTTGTCGGTAAGGCCATCTTCGATCTCGGCCACGTCGCCCAGGCGGATCGGCGCCTTGTTGCGCCAGGCGACGATGAGTCCGCGGAGAGCGTCGACTTGATGAAACTCCAGGTCGAGCTTGAGCAGGCTTTCGGTTTTCTGGCCGACCACAAATCCGCCGGCAAGCTGCACATGCTCCCGGGCAAAGGCGTCGCTGATGTCCTCGGCGGTGATGGCATGGGCCGCCATGCGATCAGGCAGCAGGTTGACCCGGATGGTGCGGTCGCGACGCCCACCGAGGCGCACCTCGCCCACACCGTCGATGGTCTCCAGGCGCTTCTTGAGTACGTTGAGGGCGTACTGGTTGAGTTGCTGCTGGGTGCGGTCGCCCTGCAGGGCCAGCCACATGATGGGTTGGGCGTTCGTCTCGACCTTGGCGATGACCGGTGGGTCCACATCCTTGGGCAGGCGGCGTAGCACCTGATTGACCTTGGATTGGACCTCGTTGAAGGCCACATCCACCTTCTTTTCGAGGGCGAAGGTGATGTTGACCACCGAGACCCCGGGAGATGAGGTGGACTGCACGTGCTCGATGCCCGGCACGCTGTTGACCGCCGATTCGATCACGTTGGTGATGCTCGAGTCGACGATGTCCGGGTTGGCACCCTTCAGGGCCGTGGTGATCGAGATGACCGGAAATTCGATGTAGGGAAAGCGGTCCATCCCGATCCGCTGGTAGCTGATCACCCCGACCAGTACCAACACCGCGCTCATCATCCACGCCAGCACGTGGCGCTTGATGGAAAGCTCGGGCAGGGTCATGGCTTGCGGGCGGGCACTGCCTTGACCTTGACGGCGGTGCCATCACTCAGGAAGCCTGCCCCATCCTCGGCCACTGTCTCCCCATCGGACAGGCCTCTGACAATCTCCACCTGGCCGTCGCGTCTGGCGCCGACTTCAACCACCCGCTGGACGGCCTTACCGCCGGCGATCACGTAAACCACCTTGCCGGCCGGGCGTAGCACCACGCTCTGTTCGGGCACCATCACCGCCGTGCTCTTGTGCCCGGTGACGATGGCGGCATTGACGGTGCCTCCCGACAGCAGGCTACCGTCGTTGCTGACACGGACGAGGACATCCAGGGCCCGGCTGCTGTCGTTGATGGTGGGCTTTACGTCCTCCACTGTTCCCTCGATCACCTTGCCCGGCAGGTGGGGCAGGCTCAGACGTACCGGCTGGCCGGCGCGGATACGGCCTGCCGCGGATTCCGGGTAGGGCAGGTGGGCGCGCAGGATGCGGTTGGAGATCAGGCGGAACAGCGGGTCGCCCACCTTTACATAGTCTCCGGGGGAAACGATCTGGGTCTCGATGATGCCGTCCACCGGCGCCACGACCCGGGTGCGGCCGAGATCGTTGCGGGTGGCGCTACCCCGCGCCCGAGCGGTGGCCAGCTGGGCGCGCAGGGCATCCCGCTGGGCCAGACTGTCTTCGGCGCCATTGCGCGAGATGAAGCCCTTGGCAACGAGATCCTGCTGACGTTCGGCGAAGCGCTCTGCCTGAGCCACCAGGGCTTCCAGTCGGGCAATCTCAGCGCCATCGACGCGGGTCTGGATGGTGAAATCCGACGCATCGAGTTCGGCAAGCAGTTGCCCGCGCCTGACTTTGTCCCCGCTGTGGGCCGTCACCCGGGTGACCCGGCCGGCCACTTCGGCGCCGATGCTCGGGTCAATCAGGGCTTCCAGCGTACCGAGGGTGTCCTCGGTGATGTCGAGGGCTGCACTGCGGGCAGTTGTTGCCGTGATAAGGGTGGGCGGCGGACCGGAAGGTTTGTCGGGTGCCGGCTCGGGCTTATTGCCACAGCCGGCCAGCCCGAGGGTGAGGAGCAAGGTGACGCTCGGCGCGAAACGGATGATGGAGGCCATCTGGCGAGCGGCAGGTGTCGGGGTCAGGGGAGCGGGCGCTCGCCTCTGAGGAGGTGCTCCAGGGTTTCCCGCTGGCGAATCACATGGATTGTGTCCCCATCCACCAGCACCTCGGCCGCGCGCGGGCGGGTATTGTAGTTGGAGCTCATGGTCATGCCGTAGGCGCCTGCTGACAGGATGGCCAGGAGGTCGCCCGTTTCCACTGCCAGATCCCGATCATGACCCAGAAAGTCGCCGCTCTCGCAGATCGGGCCGACCACTTCGTAGCGGGTGGCGGCCAGCTCGCGTGGCGCGACGGCGACGATTTCGTGGTAGGCGTCATAAAGGGCAGGGCGGGCCAGGTCATTCATGGCCGCGTCGATGATGGCGAAGTTCTTCTCGATACCGGGCTTGAGGTATTCGATGCGGGTCAGTAGCAGGCCGGCGTTGCCCACCAGGGAGCGGCCCGGCTCGAAGCACAGGGCTTCGTCACGGCCGGCAAAGCGCTCCAGCAATGGTTTGAGGTACTCGGTGGGGGT